>JAUYPX010000008.1 GCA_030697505.1 Nanobdellota archaeon
TACTGTGCTTAAAATTAAGACTACCATGGCTCCCGTCGGCCCAGTGATGGAAAAAACAGAGCCGCCGAATAAGGAACCTAAAATTCCAGCTACAATTGCCGTATACAAGCCCATCACCGGAGGAACTCCGGAAGCGATGGCAAAAGCAAGAGCTAAAGGTAAAGCGACGACAGCAGTGATGAAGCCTGCTTTAAAGTCGTAAACAAAATTTTGCTGGAAATATGCTTTCAGCTGTTCTTGGTAACCCATAAGTCCCGACTACAGAAGTATGCGATATTTAAGCATTATTGTCTTGGTATACATTAAAAGGACGATAGCTCCGCACTTTAGTGCGGAGTATCAGCCCTTTTATGTAAGAAGGACAAAGTCCTTCTGCACAGAAATCAAATCTTTGTTTGATTTCTTGTGTCACAAAGTGCGGGAATCAGAAAGCGTCTCTTTTCAAGCCTCACCTTTTAAGGCGAGGTGAGACGCTTTCCCGCACTTTCATGACAATAGTGTTGGTTGAAGTTATTTCAAATCTACTGCAAATCAACCACTTCATATGAGCCCAGCGAATATACATCCACTAGGTCTTGTAAGAAATCAAGCGCACTTTTCACTTTTTCTTCCCGGACATTTCCTTCTATTTCCAGATAAAATACATACTCTCCCATTTTCCTTCCGGAAGGCAGTGATTCGATTTTTCCTAAATTGATATTTTTTAAAGCAAAAGGCGCCAGGAGATTGAACAACAATCCTGGCTTGTCTTCTTTCGGTTTGAGCAGCAGGCTGGTTTTGAGATTTTCTTCCTTAAGGGTCTCTTCCAGAGATATCGCTACAAATTTTGTTACATTATCGGGATTGTCTTCGATATTCTGATACAGGATGGGCAACCCTTGATACTCTGCTGCTTCTCGCGAACCGATAGCTGCATATTTTTTATTCGCTGCGGCCATGCTCATGGCTTTGGCTGTACTGGCGCATTCTTCAGCGGTTATATTTCTCTGCTTCTTTACAAAACCAGAGCACTGGGCTAAAGCTTGAGCATGCGAGGCGATCACTTCATAATTTTGATCTTGTGCGGCAAGGCAATGATGTATAGGCATGGTATAAGCCTTATTGATTTTTACTTGATATCGTAAAAAGTTTTTGATGCTTTCTCGGACACTTCCTTCTAACATATTTTCTAGAGGTATAATACCCTGGCCTGTTTTTTTTGCAGTTACTGTTTGGAAAACCTGCTCGATCCGGTCGCAAAGAATGATCTCTTTATCAGGAAATGCTTTCATTCCAGCTAAATGAGAATAACTGTACTCCGGTCCCAGGAGGGCAATATTATTGTTGCTCATGCTGCACTTCCCGTGATTTTTTCATGATCAGCTCAAAAAATTCTCGGACAAATTCTTCATCGTCAAAACCAAGCTCTTTCCATTTTTTGATTCTTCCTTTAATTGCTTGCTCTTCCCTCCCCTTATCCTGGATGGGAAGGCTATGTTTCTTTTTGTACTCTCCCAGTTCCTGGCAAAGTTCTAACCGTTCCGCAAGTAACTTTAACAACTTGCTATCAATTTCATCATTTTTTTTTCTGGTAGCCTCTAGCATTTACTGCTTTTTTCATTCTATGCATAAAAACTTTGTTATTTTTTAACCACTATTTCTTCTTAATTAAAAAATTTCACATATTCACATATGAAAGCATCGATTTCCGTAGCGGTAAGGCCTTTATCGCGATAATTATCCAGTTCCTGTTCGCAGGCGATCTTTTGCTCTAAAGTCAGGGCCTGAAAGTCCGGCGATTCGCGGACTTGTTGACGTTTTTCTTCTGGAAGAGGCAATGCTTCAAGAATGGTATACAGCACCGGCACGGTCTTTAGGCCGAGAACTTCATAAGGCTCTTTAGTAACTTCCTGATGGACCCTTTTGGCCAATGATTTAACTGAATCATAAGAATTAAAGATATTACAATCATAAGGGTTAAGACTGGCATAAGTAAATCCATACTGATTTATTCCTACAATCGAATATAATCTCACAAAGGAATTTGCTTTTTCTTTCTGTCGGAGGTTCTTGCAGAGCCGCTGCATTTCTTCTTTAGTAAAGGGAGCATCTGGATCGAGTGGATGGACTCTTCCGAATTCGGCGCTGGTGCGATAGATGTTGCCTCGCACTAACAGTTCCGTAACCAAGCTACTGGCCGCATCGCCGTTTTTAAAGATGAATATTTTTAGTTTTTCATTCGCTTCTTTTGTAGTAGAAAAAACTTCGATCTTGACCATTCATTTGGCTTAGGTAGGTGATCTTTATAATAATTTTTCCTATAATCTATATGGTTTTTAGCTCATTTCGGTCTCACTTTGGCTCAGAAAATTTATAAATGAAAGCCCAGTTCAAAGCCTTAACTCACTAAATTAAAAGACACTACGCGGTCAAGCTGCTTTTGCCGGGGTAGCAAAGCCTGGCCAAATGCGCAGGACTTAAGTTGCAAGACATAAGTCATCCTGTCTCTTAGTGGGTTCGAGGGTTCAAATTGCCTGCAATTTAAAGTTGCGGCCTGAAAGTCCCTTCCCCGGCACCATTTATTTTTTATTTTTAGAATACTTCCACTTATAACTCTCCAGGCTTCCTGTTTCCATGGCCTTAAAGAGATCGTACAGCATTATGCCTGTTTCGTAGTCATTCTTCATATCATCAATAGTCTCCGTCATACAGTCCCAGACCATTCTCTTCTCAGGATTACCGGGATCATAATCTTTGCTGAGATGATTTTTCCATCTATCTTCTAGATGACAAATATAATCAAGATCTAGCTCTCTGGGCATAAAAAATGCCATAACGGCACTACTTTTAATACTTATCTTAAAAACAGCAATATTTAAATAACAAGTTTAAATTTTGTGGTTATATGTATGCCCTCGTGGCCTAGCGGTACTTTGCGCAGTAAAGTTTGCGCGAAGCGCAATAGGGCGCGTCCTTGGTATGTAAAACACAAAGAGGACGAGGTCGCGAGTTCAATCCTCGCCGAGGGCTTATTTTCTCACCACTATGCTCCACAAGATCTCGCAAGAATTGAAAGAAAAAATCAGACAATTCCCAGCTTCAGATAAAATCATCTTTAACAACAGATTAATTGAAGTCGATAAAGCTAATTTTGAGCAAATTCCGGAAAATTTCTCTTCCAAAACTATCGCTTTTGTCGATGGTGGCCAGGCTGAAATCCTCTCTGCGGGAAATTTCTGCCTTAGTTTTATCAGAGTAGGAGCATTAGCCTATTCCCACAATAAGAAAGTTTCTGAGTACTTGCATGAATTTTATCTCCTCATTACGGCGAAATATGAAAATAATGATCTGCTCTACGAAGCAAAGATATTTTCTAGTAAAGGAGAAAAGATCATTGACGAATCTGATCTAGCCATCTCTTCAATTGACAACAGCATCAAAACCAGTCAAGAACGCGCTTCCATCACTCAGGTTACCGGCATCGCCCGAAGATTCGCTGAACTGGCTCTTGCCGCAACAGTTTCTGCGGAGATCATTCTTTTAGATGGAACTTTGGAACCATCCTATCGCCACGAAGAAAAATATCTGGATAAGCTTCCTGAAAATGTCTGCGCTCTGGCAAAATCGTCTTCCTTATTCACCGCTTCCGGGAATTCTCCCCTTGTTTTATTGAACAAGCTCAGTCCTCCCGGTTGCTGGATTTATCTGCTGGAAAAGGATTCCTACTTCGTCAAACTGCATGAAAAAGCAAAACATGTCTTTCGCTTTACCGGGAATAAAGAATCTCTTCCTAGCCTGAGGGAAAATAGCACTGATGCACTTTTTTTAGGATATCCTTACGGCCTGATTGCCGTTGATAAACTCGCGAGAGTCAGCCACGAAGAAAAAAAAGCATTGAAGATGAATTTTCTCTTGAAATCTGAAAACCGGGAAATTGCAGAATATTTATCGGCGACTAACGCGCATGATATCTTGGATAATTTAGGATAGATAAAAAAAAACAATTTTCATAAATCTCAATCCATATGTACGGCCTTAGTAGAGCTATACTTGTTCTTTGCTCCGTGTACTATTATTGCGAGATGATACCTTTTTTGTTCTTTCCTTACCTCTCCCCAATGCAGGCCGACCAAGTCGTGCCAGCGCTCTTCTAATTCTTCATAGGTAAGATAAGTTCGAAAAATGGAATAGGGATCTTCAAAATAAAATTTTTCTTTGTCGTACCCTATGGCTACTACATAATGGCCGTAGCTCCAATGATTTTTCCAATCTTTTATTTTCCTCTTCGGCCAGGCCTGTAGTAATACGATGATGGGCATCTTTCGGTCAATATATTTCTGCAGTTCTTCAATAGATATTTCCTTCACTTCTGCGTTAAGCTGGAAATGTTTTGCCACCGCAAGTATCCCCTGGAGAGAGGTTCCCTTTCGAGGATTAGTACGGGCGATCCGCAGAACATCATATTCATTAGTGCTGATGCCGTAATAGGCAAGAATCGCGTGCATAACTTTCGCCCCGCAGTCATATTCAAAAGTCTGCCTGAGGCTGGGGAAGTCTATCCATTTCATAGTCTAAAGGATATTTTAGACTTTAATAAACGTTTCGACAACTATAAGTAAACATAAAAAGTCTACTCACTGCCTTCTTTGTACACTCTCTCAAATTCTTCTGTAAATCGTTTAGCGATCCCTTCATCTTCGATAATCAGCAGATTTTCATCATTATGTTTATCGCCGTTTGCAGTCGGGTTGAATGAACCGGTAACTACTGTTTCCTCATCAATAATGAATACTTTATGATGGAGATTGTTTTTATTGCCGTCCTTGATTACATCAATTTTATTTTGTAATAATCGATTGAACTGTGAATACTCAGAAATCTGCTTCACTTCCATCACTCCTTTCACTTCGATTCCATCCAGATTCTTCAGTAGTAAGACATTGGCAATCCCATCGTGAGTGAACGAGAAGGCCATGAAATAGATTGATTTTTCTGCCTTCTTCAATTCTTTCTTGACTTGTTCTGCACAAGCATCTTCAGGACAGAAGTATGTTTCTACACTCATCTTCTTTGTTCCTTTATCATTAAGAGTGACTTTCGGATTTTTCACTCTGCTTCCTCTCTTAAAAGTTCCACCCCATAATTCCTGGAACTCGTCTTCATAATTTTGTGCCAGGATGTTAGATTCAATCAACAACAAGTTATTGTTATTTTTGTGAGCATCATTTTCCGTAGGATTCATCGAGCCGGTAGATACTTTCGTTCCGTCTATGATACAGAACTTGTTGTGCATCAGGCCATATGAATCTGTCTTGACAAAAGGATGATTAAATTTCTTGAGGTAATCATTATCTGTAACTACCATCACTTCTATTTCCTTCTCCTTATCCAGCAATTTCTGCTGCACGGAAGGCAAACCAATGTCAAACAAAGCGCAATGGATGGACTGTTCAGCGGAATCTAAAAGGGAAACTAATGCCCCTTCACAATTTTGATGGGGACAGAAGTAAAGCTCTATGGTTCCTTGGTCTTGCGGATAAACTTCTGCGGTAACTGCGTTATTGATAGAACAGCCAGTTAGGAAAATAGTAAGTAGAATAAATACTACTGATTGTTTTATCATCATAAGGCGGAAATTCTTTTATTTATAAAGTTAATTCGGTTTTATAATCATTCATTTCGATAAGAAATCAAGCTATCTTCTTCTTAGAAGTGATTACCAGATATTTGAACACCAATGGAGAGATAAGCGTGGTGACCAAGGCCATCACTACCAGGGCAGTGAAAATGGCCGGAGTGATTATTCCTGCCGTCAGCGCAAGCGTGGCGATAGCTAATTCTATGTCTCCCTTCGGAGTCAATCCCCAGCCGATCATTAAACCTTCGCGAAAGCTTCCTCCACTAAACATCACTGCCAGGGTACTTCCTCCCACGGTTCCAAATAAAGCGATCACAATAAGGATAATCACAAAGAAGAGATTGGCTCCGATAGTGCTGATATCAGTATTCAGACCGACCCAGACATAAAAGAGCGGGACTAAAAAACCAAAGGCGATGATGTGGATGGATCTGGCGATGTCATGTTCTTCCCAGTCGGGGATATGTACATCTTTGAAGATAGTCTGGCGCACGATCATGCCTGCGACCATGGCTCCGATAAGGAATCCCAGCCCAAAAAGTTCTGATAATGAGGCGATCAAAAATACGATCAACAATGCTCCGGTAAAGCGTGCGGTGCTGGACTTTTCCCGATCAAAAAACTTCAGAGTGTAAGGGATGAACCAGATTCTGGCTATCATCACCGTAATCACAAATAAGATCAAGCCCAGGAGCAGATTGGTGTGCGGCACAGCAGAGATAGTAAGCTGGAAGAAAGAGAGTAAGATACTTACTAATATCAATTCTATGATGTCATCAACCGCACCGGCGCTGATGATGATCCCTCCTAGTTTTGATTTCACCAATTTTAATTCTTCTAAAAAACCAAGAGAGACTGATTGGGCGCTTACCGATAGAGCGATACCGATAATTAAGCTTATGATAGTATTGAATTCAAATACATACCTCATGACCGCAAAGCCAACAATTAATGGAAGGGTAGTATTAACGAAAGATATAGCTATGGATCTCTTTATATTTCCAGTGAATACTTTGAAATTGATCTCTAATCCCACATAATAAAACATCAAGATTATCCCCAGATTAGCCAGGAAAGAAAGCACATCCAGATTTTCTTGATTGAACAATAAAGATTTGAAAAGAGTTATGCCTAAGATAAGGCCTGCTCCAACCTGGCCCACTACCCTGGGGATTCCTAAGATCCTTTTCAGAACTTCTGAGATAGTA
>JAUYPX010000018.1 GCA_030697505.1 Nanobdellota archaeon
TTTGTAAATATTCATGTGTCTCACCTCCTCTGGTGAGGCACATCACTTTGCCATGCAAAGTAGAATGTTTTCAAATAGAAAAAGCTAACGCCATTCATCCCACAGCTAAAGCAGTGGGATTTCTGGCTAGTTTATCTTAACTTCCTAAATAGCCTTTATAGAAAACATCCCGAACTTCAACTTTCAAATCCCGAACCATTTTCTCAAAAGAAGATTGATCAAAGCCTTTATTTGATAAGGATGACCTAGTCATGGTAGCGCGAATCTTGTTTTCAACCATTGCAGAAACTTTGCTGAACATTTCTGCGGTATTTTGATGCCCGCCTTTGAGGATTTCGCTTTCTAAAACTGGCCGGCGTCCCAGCAGCACCTCGGTGAATACTTTCACCACCTCTTCTTTGTAGGTAGTATCGCCAACAAAATTAGGCTGGTGTTCGCTGCGGGATTTTATCTTAGTATTAGCTCTTCCATAAGAACGGTATAAGGCCATCTCCAGCTCTTTGACGAAGTCTTGGGTAATCATAAGTTATTGTAAGAGGAAGAAGTATTTAAGGATTGTGAGAGAAGAGTAGAGAAAACGAAGAAGGATTTATATAAAAAGACCAGGAAAGAATAAAAATGGTTTTAGAAAAGATCATTAGGTTTGCAAAAATAGCTACCACTAATACCGAACTTTATGTTGTGCCTTTAGTTGCTGGTATAGGAATAGCCAGTGCGTTAGCCGACGGAAAGGTTGATGAAAATGATATTATCCCTTTCGTTTTTACCGGCGTAACTCTGGCCATAGGTGCTGTCGCAGCACGAAAAGAACAATATGAGTTTAATAGAATTGCAAGTTATTGTGAGCAATATGGATTTGACCAATGGTTCCTGCGGAATCCAGTTGATAGACGCAAAGTAAAAATCTATGCTGAAGAAAGTGGTAGATTGAATCAATTTGAACAGGCACTTAAAGAGTATAGGCTCTAAATCTTTCATTCTAATAGAAATATTTAAATAACAACCTAAGGGTAAACTGCTCATGCCAGCGTGGCACAACCCGGTACTGCGCAAGCCTGGAAAATTTCATGCTTGAGAGCTTGTTTCCGCAAGGATTTCCCGGTTCAAATGCCTGTTACACTAGGCGAGTCGTATTATATAATGGTGTAACTGGATGAAATTCCGGGCGCTGGCGCTTTTTCCAACTAGATCATGATCAGAAAAATACTCATCACCGCTCCCGCATATTTTGATACAGAAGCAATCGCAGTATTTCAACAACTAGGCGAAGTTACCCTGCAGGAGTTAAGCCATGACCAACTTCTGCAATCTGTAGCGCAATATGATGTTCTGGCTATCAGAGTAGATACGGTAGTTGATAAGAACATTATCGATGCGGCTAAAAATCTTAAAGTCATTGCCAGCGGAACTACCGGCGTAAATCACATCGATGTGGAATACGCCAAGAAAAAAGGGATCGAGGTAATTTCTTTGCAAGGGGCAAATACCATCGCTACTGCTGAACACACTTTTGCCTTACTGTTGAGCTTAGTTCGAAAAATACCGGATGCACATGCTTCTCTTACTTCCGGAAAATGGAATCGGGCAGCCTTTATCGGTACAGAATTGCAGGGTAAAAAATTTGGCATCATCGGCTTCGGCAGGATCGGAAGGGATATTGCGATCTTGGCGCAGGCTTTCGGGATGAAGATTCTCGCCTATGACCCTTATCTGAAAGACGAGGTGTTCTATCACGCCAAAGTAAAACGCCTCACTTCCCTCGAAGATATTTTTTCTGACGCAGATGTGATCACCCTGCATCTCCTGCTAACAGAAGAAACCGAAGGAATCGTCAATAAAGAAAAATTAAAATTGATGAAACCATCTTCATACCTGATCAATTGTTCCCGGGGAGAGGTTGTTTCAGAATCTGATCTACTGGAAGCTTTGGAACAACAAAAGATAGCTGGCGCAGCTTTAGATGTTTTTACTGCTGAACCTCTGCCGGCAGACAATCCATTATTACATTATGCCCATAAAAATCATAATCTGATCGTAACCCCGCATATCGCCGGCTCGACTCAGGAAGCGGTGCATCAGGCGGGATTGTTTGTGGCTACTAAAACGTTAGAATTTTTTAGTAAGAATTATTAAGTAGAAAAGACAGTTTAGGATATTATGAACATTGGCGTAGACGTGGATGAGGTCTTGGCAGAGCTGATGGAGGCCTATCTGCAATACCACAACCAGAATTATAACACTAATGCCCATAAAAAAGATATGTTCTCCTATTCTTACCGGGAAGTGTTTGGCGGGACCGAAGAGGAACATCAGCAGAGAGTGCTGAATTTTTTCAAAACAGAACATTTTCAAAATATTAAGCCTGTACCAGGAGCGCTGAAAACGATCCAGCAATTGACGAAGGAACATCAGCTCTGTATTATCACCGCCCGGCCGCATGTGGTCAGAAAGGAAACGGAACAATGGTTATCTGCCTATTTTGCCGATGCTTTTCACTGTATCAATCTCACCAACCAATGGCATGGCGTAGGAAAGCAGCAATTAAAGTCAGAGATCGGCAAAGAGCAGAAGATCAGTGTCATGATCGATGACAGCTTAAAGCATGCTCTCGATTGTGCTTCTCAGGGGATGCATGTTTTGCTGGCCGATTTTAATTATCCTTGGAATCAAAGCAGGGAGAAGCTTCCAGAAAATATTAAAAGAGTGCATTCCTGGAAAGAGATAGTAGCTGAAATTAACAACTATGGAAAAAATAATGGAAGATGAAACATCGCAACGAAAATTTAATATCTCCTGCTGCCGTTCTTATTTGACTCCCAAAGGCAGATGTTATACTTGTCCGGAATTGGAAGAAGAATTGGAAAATGAGCTAGGAAAACAAGAAAAAGATCCTGATGAAGAAGAATATTGAAGATAATTTTATATAGTCTATTTCTTTAGTTATCTTATGAAAACAAAAAATAAAGAAGTGCAGAAAATTGCTAAAATAGTCGTTCCTATTTTGAAAAAGAATGACGTAGTGAAAGCTGGAATCTTTGGCAGTTATGCCAGGGGAGAAGCAAAGAAAAGAAGCGATGTTGATATGCTGATTCAGTTTAAGGGAAGAAAAAGTTATTTTGATTTAGTAGGATTAGAACAGGAATTGGGAGAACGTCTGGGGAAAAAAGTTGACTTGTTGACATACAAATCTGTAAACCTTCTTCTTAAAAAATCAATTTTTGAAGATGAAGTGAGAATATTATGAAGAAAGATCCAATTTTTTTTGTCAAGCACATGGAGTTATTTATAGAAGAAATAGAACAATTTTCTAAAGGTCTTTCTAAAGAAGAATTTAAAAAAAATAATTTAAAACAAAGCGCTATTCTTAGAAAAATAGAGATATTGGGTGAGGCAGTCAAAAATCTTCCTGCTTCGTTCCGAAACAAATACCCCTCTGTTGAATGGAAAAAAATTACTGGTACTAGAGATAAATTGATTCATCAATATTTTGGCGTTGATTTAGATTTAATGTGGGATGTTCTAAAAATAGAGCTGCCAAAACTTAAGAAAGAAATCGAGGAAATTCTCCGGCTAGAAGAGCAATGACTCTTAAAATACTTTCTTGGAATGTGAATGGCATCCGCGCGGTATGGAAAAAAGGTTTTCTTGATTTTGTCAAGGCAGAAAATCCTGATGTCCTGTGCATTCAAGAAACCAAAGCGCATCCTGATCAAGTCGACCAAAAATTAACGGAATATGAGCATCACTTCTGGAATTCGGCAGAAAGGCCCGGATATGCGGGAACGGCGGTGTTTAGTAAAGTAAAACCAATTTCAGTTCAATATAATTTTGGCCAGAAAGAAAATCACAAAGAAGAAGGAAGGATCATCACCGTAGAGTTTGCAGAATTTTATCTGGTGAATGTGTATACGCCGAATTCCGGGCGAGAGTTATTGCGCCTCAAGTATAGGGAAGAATGGGATAAGCTATTTTTGAATTACGTTTTGAAACTGGAAAAGAAAAAACCAGTGATTATCTGCGGCGACTTGAATGTTGCGCATACCGAGATCGATTTAGCAAATCCCAAACCGAATTACAACAAAACAGCCGGGTATATGCAAGTGGAGATCGATGGGATACAACGGATCATTGATGCGGGGTATCTTGATTCCTTTCGGGAATTTGTGAAGGAGAAGGGATATTATACTTTCTGGAGCCAGATGTTCAATGCCCGGGCGCGAAATGTAGGCTGGCGGATAGATTATTTCTTAGTATCTCCGAAAATACGCAAGAAATTGAAGAAAGCGTTTATACTTCCCTCGGTGATGGGATCGGATCATTGTCCGGTTGGGATTGAGTTGGAAGGTTAATCTTAAAAATTTTAATTTCCAAACTGCTCACTAATGATTTAATTTATAATTTGCCCCATTAAGTCTACGATTCAATCTATTTAGTATATCATTTGCATGATTTAACCTGCGATTTGCAAGTACCAGCCTGTCGTTTGCTGACAACATTCGGTAATCTAAAAGTTCCTTACACACTTGAGGAATCCTCTTTGCGTTGTCTAGCATCTTTCTCCCCTTATAGAACATGTCTTCAAGTTCTGGCTGCGGTAAAGGCTGATCAGGGACTGAGCTAAAACTTCCTGAAGGATCCCGCCAAAAAGGGACATAATCCATATTTTTTCCGTCAACAGCAAGAACAGCGTTGATCTGCATGGCATCTTTCCGCGGACCGGCAAATTCACGCATCACCATAAAATGTTCAGGGACAGGCCGCTGTTGCTCATCACACTGATAAAGTTCATCAAAGAAATGTTTTTCTTTTTGAGCAATATGGTAGCAAAACTTTCCTGCACCTTTAACTTCAAATGATGCAGAAAAGCCAACTTTTTTAGTTAAATCTAAAGAACGGCAATCTGGTTCTCGAGGTTCTGGAGCTGGTGTTGGTACTTTTGCTGATAGTGCAGCAGGAGCACAACCCATAGCTGCGACCATAGCATATATAGAAAGATAATTTTGTGGATTCATTTTTGACCTAGTGAGTTGATGGTTTATACTCTAATAATTGCTGACAAACTTCAGGAGTGGTTTTAATGACATCAAGCATATTTTTGCCTGCATCGAGCACTTTGCCAATATTCTCCGGCATTACTCCTGAAGGGAGAGTGCTTATTTTTCCAGAAGCATCACGCCAAAAAGGGATGTAATCAAAATCATTTCCAGACATTTTCAAGATATAAATCAGCTCCATAGAACCTTTATTTGGGCCGGCAAACTCACGGATAGTTATCCCTTGTTGCGGAAGAGGCATTCCTTCACTATCGCATTCCGTTATCTTATCATAATAATGATTTTCTTTAGACGCAATAGCGTAACAGAATCTACGTTCTGAAATGGTAAAAGAAGTATGAAATCCTACTTTCTGGGTCAGATCAAGAGAACGGCAATCGGGTAGAACTTGAGTAGGTTTTGGAGCAGGGGTTGACGTTATTTTGGCCTGTTGTAGAGAATTACTGCAACCTACCAGCAAAGCAGCAGTTAGAGATAGATATTTTGTGTTCATAACAAATAGTAGTTGTTAGGAGATTAAAAAGATTGTGGAAGTGGAGAGATAGAAACTTAAAGCTCCTCTCAAAACCTTTAAAAACTGATCTTTACTTTAGACACAAATGGCTTTCGATATCCTTTCCATGATCCTTATTGTAGTAGGGCTGTGTTTATTTGAAACGGTCAGCGGCATCGACAACGCGGTCATCAATGCCGAAGTTCTCAGAACTATGTCTGCCAAAGCCAGGCGATGGTTCCTGTTCTGGGGCATACTCTTTGCTTCTCCCCTGGCTGATCATCTGGTTTACCAATCCCTCTTTGGGATTTATTGGTTCATTGACGGCTACATTCAGCTCTGATCCCAAAGTGATAGAAGCGATCGAAGCCTCTGCGCCTTTATTGTTAGCAGGAGGAGGAACGTTCTTAGTGCTTTTATTCTTCCATTGGCTGTTCATGGAGCCAAAAGTGTATGGCTTGCATTTTGAAAAATTCTTTCACCGCCACGGGATTTGGTTTTTTGCAGTAGCATCAGTTATTTTATCTGCTATTGTTTGGTTCTCATTGAAGCAGAATCCCTTTATGGCTTTCTCAGCCGTACTAGGATCGACGGCGTTTTTCATCACCCACGGCTTTAAGGAAAACGCAGAGAAAGTGGAACACGATATGCTGCATAAGAAAGAAGGCCTTAGCGACATCAGCAAAATCATGTATCTGGAAGTCATTGATGCCACTTTCTCGGTGGATGCAGTCTTAGGCGCATTTGCGTTTACGTTATCAATTCCGTTAATACTGTTGGGAAACGGCTTAGGAGCATTAGTGGTGCGAAAATTGACCACTAGCAACATTGAGCGGATCAAAAAATACAAATATCTGAAAAACGGCGCGATGTATTCAGTATTATTCTTAGGCAGCATCATGCTGGCAGAAAGTTTTGGCGCACATATTCCGGTGTTGGTCTCGCCATTGATCACGGTCGGAGCATTGGCGTATTTCTTTTATAGGTCAGTACAGGAACTTAATAAGAAACCGGTAGAAGTGGTTTGATTCTTGGGTTGCACAATCTTTTTATGTACATGAACTTTTTTTGCCCTATGCAAGAAGAGCTGCTCCTGTTGGCCAATCCCAATGGCAAAAATGTCACTCCGCAAAAGATCAAGAGATTGCAAGACATCTTCCTGGAAGGAAAGGGAAAATTACAGACTACCTTGATTGTGACTAAAAATCTTTCTCAGCTCGAAAAAGTGATCACAGAATATAAAAGAGGAGGAACAAGCACGGTAGGCATCATCGGCGGCGATGGCACAGTCATGCATACCAGGACCTTGATAGAGAACATCTGGGGTTATGCGCCGAGATATGCGTTCTTTCCACTGGGCACTATGAACAATATCCATCGCGCCCTAGGCCTGGGCAGATCCGATTCTTCTATTAGATTAGCTCAGCATATGGTAACTGCCGCCGGCAATGATGCGCTGAAGGAATATACTATCTCTTTTCCTTCGTTAGATGCCAATGGGCGAAAGGGTTTCAATATAGGCTTTGGGCTAATACCTAAGTTATTATGGCTGTACTATGGACATACCGCCAAACAGTACCGGGAATTAGAGGAAGCATTGCAACATTCTCCACCGAAAGAATATCAAGCGAAGTACAAAGAGATCACCAAAAAACAAGAGACTGACCTGTTTGATCTTTTATCCGAAGAACGGGGATTATGGGGAGCGGTTAAAACTACGCTGCGATTGATGAATGGATTACGAAACTATACTGACGAGAGATATTTGCTCCATAAGCCTCTTTCCGGCGGGATCAGCTTTGATGGGCAACGGCAGCATTTTCCCAAAGCGCCATTAGGCTTATACATCTCTTGTTACCAAGAAACCAATCTAGGATTAGGGCCTTTCAATCCCAAACCGGCGCCGGAAGCAGGAAAAGAGGAAGGGAAATTTCAGGCAGTGGTCCCTTATGGGAATCCATTTTCGATCATGCCGCAATTGCTAAAGGTCATAGCGGGGGGAAAGCTTTCCAATGCTGTCTACCAACAAGTTTCTTCGGCAGAACTTCCTTCCGAAAAATTTGCGCAGGTAGATGGAGAAATAATCTTAGAAAAAGGATTTAAGGTAAGCTATGACCGCAAACGAGAGATCATCTGCCTACCTGCAGCTGGATAAGTAATTCTCGGGCGTGTTCTTTATCGACGCTATAGATCACCTGACGGAGAGTTGTTCCTACAGGACGGATTTGTCATCAAATATGACGGAAAGGTAAAATTCATTTCCCCACTTGCAGGTTTGTAAAAGGAGAGAATAGTTGAAGGTATCTCTTTACAAATTGTTTAAAAAGTACAAAAATCTATCTTTATATCCAGCAGGTTCCCAAGAATAACGGTCAAAAAAATCATGTTTAGAGAATACCCACAGACTACCATCCTGATCTAAAGACTTCGATCTGTCTGCAGCCATTCTGTCAGCTTCTAGATAGTGTAAGACTTTAGTGGATCGGTCGTTTATATTGTTAGCTCTACAATAGTCATCTAAACTTATTTTTGTAGCTTTGGGTAGTCCATAAAGAGTAGCACGAACACTACCTAAGGCACCAGTTTTCTCCCATGACTCTATTGAACAGGATAAATACATTATAATTTACTAAAAACAAAATCTTGTTTATAAGCTTTATGAATAATTTTTTCATTTAATTACCATTAGATTTTAGACTCGTAAGCAATTCCCTGGCCCGTTCTTTATCCACAGCATAGATCGCCTGCAGATATTTCTCTCCCAGGACAATGCTTTCTTTGCATTCAGCATCACAAGGAAAATGAGAGATTATTACCAAATCTTGTTCACGTTTGGAGAGATTGGTATGCGGGTTAGTCGGTTTATGTTCAGGATTGCTGTTGCGAGCGCTAAAATTCTGGCAAAAAAATTCAACGCAGCAGCGAGGGTATCCTAATACTAATCCTAGATCCTGATGATTTTGCACTAATTCATAATAACTGGCCAGCCAGGCTTGCTGCTCATCGTTAGAGATATAGACAAAATACATTCCCGGCCGTCTATCGTTTTCCGGAATTCTGACCCCCTTATTGGAATAGACTCCTTCATCGGCAAAGAGCACTTTGAAGTTTGATTTAACTAAAAATAGTTTATTTTTGTGGCAGAATTGCTCTACTTTGAACAGTTCAGAGTCATAAAAGCCATGGCGCACCACTTTTTTGGCATTTTGCTGCAAGAGCGCTATTTCCTGGGCCTTGCTCTTCGAGCCGAAGATAAGGGATAACTGCCGGATCATGCTATATAAAATGGTTTAGGTATATATTATCTTTTCTGAATATTTTTATAGTATACCCCCTTTTAAGAAGGAATGAACAAGGAAGAGATTGAACAACTATTTGAAATTGCTCTAGAAGAATTCGAGCAAGAATGTAAAAAAGCAAAATATGCGCAAAAGGAAATTATGTGTGATAACAAGCATGGGGTCTTCATCAATTTTGCGGGCATAGAAGTAAATTATAGCACCTTCGCCTTAGCTGATGATAATGTAGAATATTATCTTCATGTTCAAGAAGAGAAGCATAATTTATACCACAAGGTTTTGCAAGAGCATCGCTTGAAAATGAGAAAAGAATGGAAAAGCTTCAATAGCGTAGTACACTCTTTGATTCAACGCTGGACAAAACCATCGGCGCCAGAACTGGAAAAGATGATCAACCAAACCAGGATGAAAATTAGTTTTGATAAAGTTCTTACTGAAGGAGCGCGCCTAGGGAACTATTTTTTTAGAGAAGAAGTCGGCGAAGTGCCGGCAGCACTGCAAAAAACAAAAAATGCACTGATAACCCATACCGAGAATATCTACGAGAATGCTAAAGATTTATATTCTGCCGATCAAGACCGACTGCAGTATTTCAGAAATAAATATTCTTTATGGTATGAGAAGAACGCCGTGGAATGATGCTGCTTCAGCAATAATTTCTGCATAGATCTCTTCTATCTCTTTACCTTGCGACAAGAGTTGATGGATGAAACTAAAAGCAAGATTATGCAGACCATTTTCTGCCGGATGTTCAGTGATGATAGCTTCTCCTAAGTCAGCGATATTGTGTTCCTGAATAATTTTCATCCAAAGCAAAGAAAAAGCATAGGCTTTGGCTTCCTCATCATGCTGATTTGGCAGGGTTTTAGTCAAGACGTGGCCCAACTCATGGCCGATAGTGAGCATCACTCTTCCTAACGTATCGTTGAGGATAAAAATTTCTGAGAGCAATCCTTGCTGGCCGCGATTCAGCGATAAGCCGATGGTGCCCGATGAAGGAGCGATCTTGCTGAATTCTTCTTGATTCAGTATGCTCATTTTAATATTAGCAGGAAACTCCTGATGGCAGATTTTTTCAAAAGCTTCTTCCACGAATTCGCGCACTTCTTCTGCCTTTCCGACAAAAGCTCCTTCTTTTCCGGGCTTAAGGAACGTATCCGGAACAAAATAGTACTCTGGTTGGATGCTTATGAAGTTATAATTTTCTTTATTTATTGGATAAGAAGATAATTTCTCTTTCTCAATTGAGGAATAGGAAAAAATAGCATCTCGGGAAGGTATGAACATGCCATCGTTATATGATGCTGGAGGTGCGGAGATGGAGTAAAAAGCTTGGGGGGAAGAAGTATAATTAGATGTGCTTCTGGTGATATATTCTAATCCGCTATACTGTGACCCATGATACATAACTTTGTTGTTAAAGGCTTTCAGTAATTTAAAGAAAATCCTGAAAAGCAGCTATCCCCAGCCCTAAAGGGCGGGGATTTACGCAAGAAAAGTGACAGCGATCACTTTTCTGCGCAGAAATGAGATATTCTTCGCATTTCTTGCGCCGCTTTTCCGAGACGGATTTTCTAAAACAAGAAAAGAAACAAAGATTTCTTTTCTGTTCAGAAATAAAGTAGTTTCTTTATTTCATGAATCAAAAATAGCGAAATCCATGCGAGCATTCACTCGCATTCGCACAGAAAGACGACGATCTTTCTGGCGTCCAAGCAAAGTCGTTGCTTTGCTCAGGACATCCCTAAACATAAATGTTAGGGATTTCTGCTTTTTTGATTTAAGCTTTTAGGAAAAACGGGGACAAAAAAGTCAATCCCTTCTAACAATCTCTTTGATACATAAAATAGTATCCAACATCCCAATACTGGAAGCCAAACTTTTCCTTTTGCCGTCAGGACCAACATGAGAACTAGAAGCATGAATCATTCCTGCTAAAGCTCCATCACAAACTACGGCGCCTCCACTACATCCTGGAAACGAGTCGACTTCAGCAATATATTCATAACTTACTACATTACCATGATTATGTTCTCTATTTTCTGTAACTAATCCTGGCTCACTTTGATATAATGTAGTTCTGTTTGGGCGAGCTAGAATATAGACCTCCTGGCCTACGACAAGACCTGGATGAATATTAAACCGTTTTATCTCTGAAAAACCTTTTCCCTTCACTAATGCTAAATCTTGTTCTTCTGCGGAATGAAATAAAAAGGAAGTTTCAAGGGCATAAAAATTACCAGAATAATCTGCCACAGAAAGAAAACCAAGACTGTCCTGCTTTTGTTCATAAACTTTCTTCCAATCTTCTTTTCTTGGAGTTATGTTATGATACGCAGTGAGAATTATATCTTTTGTAATTCGAACTCCACCACCTACATCGTGTTGCACTCCATTCTTTTCATAAACCAAGGTTACTAAGTTTTGTTGTAAAGATTTTTCAGATTCTTCTGGAGAAAGAACTTTTTTTTCTGCAGAGCATACGAAATCATTCAATTCTTTAACATCAACTTCGGTTAATAAAAACATTTTTCTCTGCCTAAACATCTATGGTTTGTAACCAATAGAGTCATGATAGAACTTACGCACATCTACTGGGAGGGAAGAACCTAGTTCTTTTGAAGCTTTATCCATTGCTTCTACCATATCATGCCCTTCGATCATTAAATTCGCTGCTATTGAGGCGATATCTAAATTTCTTTGAGCACGGGAAATCTTTTGTGTTTCAGTTTCATTGGTATTTCCTTTTAATATAAAATGGCGATATGCTTCAAACAGGGTTACCATACCCTGAACATCATTTTCTTCATAAAGACGTAACATTTCACAAGGAAAATCCCACTTCTGGATAGAATCTGGTGCCCAAGGAGTGCTTACGCTCTGCAACTTCTCGGCTAGAGTTAGTTCATTAGACATATTCAAAACTTTTTGCAAAGAACCTATTTAATACTTGCCTATAGTAACTATTTACCTACTCGATGTAAACCTTACTTTCTTTGGTAGTCATAACCCCGTCAGCGATAGTGCAAGTCAAAGGTTTGTCAAAGGTCCAAGAGAACGATTCTCCAGGGTTTAGAAAGCCACTGCGCACTTCACGGCATTCACGTACGCCGATAATCATGGCTTTATTGATTGTGCCAGACCTGGTATTTTTCCACACCACGGTGTCTCCCACTTTGATATACAATTTATCCGGGCTGAAGCCATCAGCAGTCATCTTCACGATATGTGTTGCAGCTTTTGGTTCTTCTGGCTCAACTACCACGCTTCCGGTAGGAGAGGGGGAACTTTTTTCGGTTTGAGACTGCACTGTTTGCGCAGCTTCCGGAATAGCTTCTGGAGCCGCTGGTGAGGAAGTAGATTCTTTATTAACCCCGTCAAGTGAAGCAGTCAGCCTTTCGCAGCCGGCCAAAAGGGAAACGACAATAATAAAAAGGAGCATCAATGGCAAGGCGGAGAGCAGTTTAGATTTGATCATAATGATAGAAGAACCCCTATCTTTAAAAATATTTTGGTTCACTACTTTTGAATACTAAAGACCATAAACTTTATATAGGGGTGCCTATTTTAGAGTAGTAAACATCTATCACCTCTTTTTCCCCAGCCAGCCTTTCGGGGCTGGCCAGGGGTTTATATTCATTTTTCTTCATAATCATTACGCGCACTAAATTTTTATAAACCAGTTTACCGACTTTCTGAGCATGAAGAAAAGTTTGGCGTATTCTATCCCCCTCTTGTTTACCGCCGCTTGCAGTGATCCTGCGCCAAAAGAAGGCAATAGCGCTTGCTTATTTCAACCTACAGAAAAAATATTGCAACCCTATTATGAATTCTTATCTAAGAATGATAAGGTGATTTCTGGCGGAAACTTTTGTTCTTTTTCTCCAGAATTGTATCAACGGGTCTGGGACAAAATACAAGAAGCGGAAGAGACAGGATTGCCGCCGGCAGCATCACTGCCGCAATCTTTCTACAAGATTGAAAAAGATCAAATCCAAATAACGGTGACTGCATCGGAAGCGCATGAAATCTATGCCGCTCATCTAGCTCATTCCTTATGGCGGGAAAAAAATAAAATGTTTCCCTGGAGTTTAACGGAATATACTCAAGACCAATTAGAAGATTTGCTGCAGCCAAAAGCATGGTTCAATAGCTGGGATGAACAAAAGAAAGAATATTCTTTTCGCCATCTTCTAGATTATTCTCCGAAAGAAACATTTCAGATAGCCAATGAAAACGTCAGCTCTTTTTCTGACCAAAAAGCAGCTATGATAGATATCATAAAATCTGTCCGTTCTTTCCGGCACGGGATAGCTTTTTCGTATGATGGCGAAGGAAATCCTAATGATGATCATGATCCGCAGGAGATC
This sequence comes from Nanobdellota archaeon, assembly GCA_030697505.1. GTDB lineage: Archaea > Nanobdellota > Nanobdellia > Woesearchaeales > GW2011-AR9 > JACPIL01. The sequence goes on from JAUYPX010000018.1 coordinate 13,217, forward strand.
GCAACCATGCAAACTATGCACGAAGAGAAAATCTCCCGGCACGGCTGCCAGACCATGTCCCCTTATATTGTACAACTGGCTAATGTATTGAATATTCCGGGAGAAACGATTCGAGGATATTACTTTGGAGCGAATCATCGTTCAGCCTTATTTGAATTTACTGATCAGGTGCTGGCCCATGGCGATGATGTCTACGGGGGGAATACGCCTTCTTCTGAATTGATGGATAGTTATAAATTCTGGGAAAAAGAAGTTCTATCATATCCAAAGGGGGATCCTACTGCAGCGCACAATAGCATGATTCACGAATATAAGATGGCTATAAAATATCCGGGGTGGGGCATATTTTATGGCTATTGCAGGAAAGGAGGAATGGGCTGGCTGATGAAGGCATTTATATTCGAAAAATTCGGACCTTTCGCCGCCATGGATGAGCTGAAGGATCTCGAGGCAAGAATCCAGGATATAACAAAAAATTGCACTACTGAGATCCCATTAGACCATCCAGACCAATGATGTTAATTATCATTTAAAAAATTCAGAAATAATTATCTTCTTAATCTCTTCCAATACTTTTTTATCTTCTGAAGTTTTATTTGAGATAAGACCAGCATCACCAGAACTCCAAGAATAAATCCTTGCAGCCGATCATAGTTAATAGTTAATTTGTCAGATAGTTGTTGAGTAAAGGTTTTCTCTTCCGGAAAATAAATTCCCAAGTCGCTCATCTCTAAGGCATATTCCAAGTAGAACAACGAGGTTACCGGCTCTTGTTCTTTCAAAGAGGTGGCATACTGATAATATGAATATCCTAAAATAGGGAATTTGCCTTCGGCAGTATTTTCCGCAATGACACGTTTAACCGCGGTCATTTTACTCTGCAATACGTCAGCTAATTCGTCTTTTCCTAATCCTAAAGTGCTGAGCACAGCGTTAGCATCTCCTTTTGCCTGGATCGCTTTCATCAGGCAAAGCTCGTATTCATTTTTTTGTGAAGCATCTTTTGCTGCAGCAATTTTCTTGGCGATCGCCCCCACATTGCTTTCTCCAATAAAGAGACCTATGTACTGCTCCCGCTCTTCCGCTTCCTGGATTTTTTGCAGGCAAGACCGTTGCAGATGTTCTTTATCCAAGACTAATTTTTTTCCAGGCATAGAAAAGAATTGAGTCCAGGCTACCGCAGAGAAATACCGCTCTTCGCTATAACTCAAGATGCCGTATGCCTCTTCTTTCTTCTCTGTATCCCGGGGCATTTCTTTAAATTGGGCAAGCTGTTCCTTTACATCGTTAAGACGGTCTTTTACGATAATCAAAGTCTGTAGATCAGTGATTGTTTCTATTTTTTGTAAAGATACATTTTGTTCTAAGGATCGAACCCTATCTTCCAATCTCAAGAATTTATCCCAAAGCTTGGAAAGAGTCAGTTTTTTTTGGTTATAATAATGGGAACGCAAGGCGATGCTGGCAGTAAAGCAATAACTGGCAGCAGAATAATAATCTTTCTGCAGAGTAGCATTATCCGCTTTTGCTTTTTGTTCTTCTATTCGTTGGGAAACATTTTCATCAAGCCGAAGGCCTTCTTGATATAATTCAAATTCTATCTTTTCTGCCCGGGTACAGAGGAGATCACGCAAATCACTCATGATCTGCGTATATTCTTTATCTTCTTCTACCTTTATCTCTTTTTGATTAAGATTTTTTCCAGTAAGATGAAAGACCACTTCGTCAAGATCGCTTACTTCCACCACTTCGATATTGAGATTTTCTGCGGCATATTGAGTAAGATTGAGATATTTTTGTACAGAAGTATTATTGCTATTGCTTTGATTGCTGCGGTCAGTATTCGTTTCTGGCAGAGGCACAGCCGTCCCTTCTGCGATAAGCACCTTGGTAAGGCCTAAATGTGAAGCAGCTTCAATTTTTTCTTTGGTGCCGCCGACCGGGCCGACAATGCCGCCAGAGTTGATCGTCCCGGTGATGGCAGTATCGCCATTATGATAGTCTAAATCTAACACCGCGATGGTGGTTAACGCTGCGATAGCGGCTCCGGCGGAAGGCCCGCCGATAATATTGGTTTGCGCTTTGATGGTATATATAAAATCATATTTCTGGCAGGGCAGCTTGTATTGATGACAGGCAATCTCTTTGGCAAATCGCGTCGAAATCTGAGTGTCCATTTTAGGGACAGGAAAAGTGTCCAGGAAAACTCTGCCTGATCCTTCTTTTAGTTCCAGGTAGAGATCAGCCCCGCTGCCGCTGAGCGTTCCATTGGGATTTTCCTGAACCGCCAACAGTTTAAGCGTGTATTGTTTCTGCGCTAAGGCCGAAGAGCTGAGAAGCAGTACTAGCAGTAAAAACCACCACATCTTTTTCATAAAGGTAAGAAGAATTTTTAGGATTATAAAGGTTTTGGCTGGTACTAATTACGGGCTTAGAATTTTTTCCAAGCCTAACTGTTTGAATTTTTCCGGATATTGTTTCTGGTACTGTTCGGCAAATTCATGCAATTCTTGCTGATAGAGTTTCTTTTCTGTTTCCAGAAGCTGGCCATGAGTGGAATCATTACTTTGAGTATTGAAAGTCCCTTCAACTCCGCCGATGCTGAACCAGGGTTTTTCTATTTTCACAGCATCCAGAATCCCGTCACGATTGCTGTCACTATAGCGTCGATTGCCCCGACCAAAAGGATCGGTACGGTATAGGACAAGATCATTTCTGGCGTACGAAATCTCTATGCTGCTATGAGCAATCCACCAGCCATCTTTCTTGTATAAGGTAAGTGTGTAAGGAGAATCCTCCATCACGTTAGTATGAGCAACAGAATTCCATAGCGCAGGACCACTCATAGTTATGGCGGCAGTGATGGTGCTTCCGATTAACATACGTTTATTTTCGGATACTACTTCGCGCAGCTTTTTGAACATCAGAAGTACATGACTTGAAGAAGATATAAGGATTCTGATTAAACAGTATAATAGTGAATATACTTATTCTACCTTCTTAACCTTACCCATATCCTTATGCCAGACCTGCACTTTCTTTCCGGTCTTGGCATGCTGGAGCATCACTTTCTTGCCGGACATGATCACGTTATAGGTTTCGTCGTGATATTCGACCTGGTCGCCTTTCTTGAAAGGCACGGCCCGGAAGAGGACCGTTAAGCGATAGACCGGCTTGCCTTCCTTGCGGGTGAACAAAGTAGCGGTTACGACAAATTCTCCACCATATTTTTCCTGTAAGGTCTTACCTAGATTTTTAGTCAGATTAGCATTGCCCAGATAGTAGTCATGGCCGTTGGTGACCGGCTTTACTTTGGCTACAAAAATGTTCTTCTTTCCTATTTCTTTATCCACAAAAACGATTATCTCATCTGTGACATTACGTAATTGTAAGATCGCCTCATAGTACTCGGAATGCTTGCCGTGGATCGGTTTGACCATTTTTCGAGAGGATAATTAGGCCGGTATGATCTTTATTCCATTGTCTTCTGGAATTATGGTTACTTTTTCGTCATTTCTGAAATGGTACCTCTCAACTAATTCTTTGGGAATTCTTACGCCTAAACTCAGGCCCCATTTGGAGAGCTTAGCATGATATTTTCTCATCTCCCTATAAACTTGAGCAACATCATGCAATTGTTTCATGTTGACGATTTCCTCTCCGCACTTCTCGCACTTGAAATATTTATATTCAACACCTTCAGGCGTTTCGTCTACGAGCTCTGCCATTTTCCCATTACATTCAGCGCATTTTTTCATGTTGGTTTTCACCTTTTTGTTTCGATAGTTATGATTTTTATTTTAACCCCGACAATTTCTCCGACACAGATCACTGTAAAGTTTTTGTACTCCTTCTGAAACTTCAGGTTGTTTTTTCCAAAGCTCTGGATTTTGCCGCCTTTCAGCGTAGCTTCAATCATATCGGGAGTTACGCCGCGCTGCATGGCCCTGATGAAAGCGTGCCGCTTGAGTTCAATCTCGTACTTAGTCCTGTCCATTCTTCTCCCTCAAACATATCAAATGATATCATAAGATATATTTAAATGTTTCTTGACAAAATATAAGAATGCTTGCCGTGGATCGGTTTGACCATGGTTTGCTAGAAAGAGGGGAATATATTTTAAGGTTTCTGGGAAAAATTGAGTAAAGATTTTTAAAGGATTACTAACCTAAACGTTTCATGAACAGAAATCTAGATAATTTTGAAAAGTTTTGTAGATTAACTGATGAGGGCTTTGAGGCAGAAGGAGATTTTTATAAAAGTCTACATTCATTGCTCAAAGCTAATTCAATAGACGCAGCAATTAGAGAATTTCCTCAAATTGGTGGAGGAGCTTGTTATTCAATAGAAATACCAGACAAGAAAATAAAAGTATATGGATTCCTCTCTTATGATATTTCTTCTTCTTATTTTTTAGGGTTAGAAGATTTTGATAAACAAATTACAGAAGAACCAAATATAAGTGAATTAATTCGAAAAGCTTCTGATCCAAAAATAATTGATTTAGTAGCAAATAATGCTGAAAATTTTTGTATAGGCACTTATCGTAGTATTGATAATATCTTAATTGATCCTAAAAATAGTATTCCTCAAATTATGGCTTATCAACCTAAAACTAATTGGTTAAATATAACATACCAATTTTTACAAAATAATTCTGTTGATGATATTGTTGAAGTAGTAGGAAATAAAATGGAAGAAATTAATAGTGGTTGGTTTAAAACAATTCGGAAATATGTTAAGAAACTTATTGGTTAAAATTTATCTCACTTCCTTCTCGTCCTTCCCTTCCCGCCAACTTTATACGGAGTGTATCTTCCTTTCTCTTTTTGAGAAGTCCGCTCTCCTACGAATGTTCCTTCCACCAGCTCATCATAGCCGCAGCTTTTGCAAGTAAGGAACTGAATATCTTCCTTATGCACTATGACGTTGAAAGAGCCGCATTGGGGACATTTTGGCTTCATGGGATTTAGGTAAACAATTATTCTTTAAAAAGATTCATAAAAATTTACTAAATTTTTAGACGTTTTTGCTCATAAAATTCACAAAAACATTCATAAACATTTTTAAATGCACTCTAGATATACTTTCTATGTTAACACCCGAAGCTAAAGCAGAACTAGAAAAGCAGCAATACCGTATCGTAGGCAGCCACAGCGCGGTGAAGACCTGCGGCTGGACTAAGAATATGATCAATGGCGAAGGAGGCTGTTACAAGTTGAAATTCTATGGTATCATGAGCAACCAATGCATGCAGATGACGACTAGTATCAGCTGCGCCAATAGATGCACCTTCTGCTGGAGAGGATACAAAGCACCAGTTTCCAAGGAATGGAAGTGGTCTGTAGATGAACCAGAGATGATTTTAGAAGAAAGTAAAAAAGCGCATCACAAATTGCTGATTGGGTTTAAAGGATCACCGGTAGCGAATAAAGCTGCCTATGAAAAATCCACCCAGATCAGGCATGTGGCACTATCGTTGACGGGTGAACCGATCACCTATCCGAGGATGAATGAGTTGATCGACGGATTTCACAAAGATCATATCTCTACTTTTTTGGTCACTAACTCACAGTATCCAGAGCAGATCAAGAATCTAAAACCTATCACTCAATTATACTGCAGCGTGGATGCGCCGACCAAAGAGATGCTCAAAGAAGTGGACAAGCCTTTATTTCTCGATTTCTGGGAAAGGATGATTCTAAGTTTGGATTATTTGGCGCAGAAAAAACAACGCACCTGTATCAGATTAACCATGATCAAACACATCAATATGACCGCATTGGATCAGTACGCAGAATTAATTAAACGGGGAAGTCCTGATTTTCTGGAAGTGAAAGCATACATGCACGTCGGCCCGTCACAAGAAAGACTGAGCAAAGAGAATATGCCTTTGCATGAAGAAGTGATTGTATTTTCCAAAGAATTAGTACAACATCTGCCCGAGTATGAGATCGTCTCAGAACATATCGCTTCCAGGGTAGTGATGTTTGCCAAGAAAAAATACAAAGTTGACGGTGTCTGGAAGACTTGGATTGATTTTCCTAAATTTCACCAGCTCTATGATGAATATCTGAAAACTGGAACAGAATTCACTTCTGACGATTACCTGCTCAGAACACCGCAGGTAGGATTGAGCGGCAAAGGGACATTATATCACATGCCGGAAGAGAAACGCAAGAAGTACCTGATAGAACACCCGGAAGCGCATGTCTTTGTGGATGAACAGACCCAGGAATTGAGTTTTTATGAGGGGTAAAGTTTATAAATATAGCCACTTATATACTTACTATGGCAACCACCATACAAGTCAGCAGGGATCTATTAGAAACTCTACAGAAAAGAAAGCTCTACAATAAAGAAAGCTATGAAGAAGTGATCTGGGATTTAGTAGAGGATTCTATGGAATTAAGCGAAGAGACCAAACGAGACATTGAGAAAGCGCGCGCAGAGATTAAAGCTGGAAAATTCTACACTCACGAACAAGTTAAAAAGAGGCTTGGCTTGAAAGTTTAAGAGAGTGATTTTGTGTATACTTTAATTTATTCTGAAAAGGCAGATAAACAATTGGGAAAGCTGCCCAGTGATATTAGAGAAAGAATAATCATTGCTTTAGAAAGGCTACGAATACGCCCTGAATCGTGCGATATCAAAAAACTAGTAGGTGTGGCAGGATATAGATTTAGGGTTGGTGATTATAGGATTATCTTTGATAAGGAAGAAGAAAAATTACTTATCTTTGTTATTAAAGTAGGACATCGAAAGAATATTTATGATAATTATTGAGTTTTTATGAAGGGTAAATAAGACTGAAAAACAGTGCAAAACCTTTATAAAACCCCTCTTTCTTTAGCCAGATATGATGGTCTTAAGCAAGGAAGAAAAAGCAGTATTGAGGATATTGGTAGAGAAAGAGCTCCATCACGTCAAGAAAGATGACCAGGGTTTCTTGATCAGCAATGCGCCTTTTCTTGGAAAGTCCGATGATCCAGATTTACCTTTTTTGAAGAGCTTAAGATTATATAAGGATTTCTTAGAACAGTTGAAGAAGAAATTGTAACCATGGCGGAAGAGAAGAATGTTGAAGACAAGTACATGCAGCTCCAACTATTGCAGCAGCAGGCAGAGCAGATTGCAGAGTATCTGGAGAAGCTTCAGCTGCAGCAAAAAGAGCTTGATAATTCCTTAGAAGCGCTTACGGAACTGCAAAAAATCAAAGTAAATACGGAGATTTTAGCCCCGATCGCAAATGGCCTATTTCTGAAAGCAGAACTGAAAGACAATCAGAGATTAGTGGTCAATGTCGGAGCAGAAGCTACGGTAGAGAAAACCATTCCCGAAGTGATCAGCTTATTGCAAGAGCAAAAAGAAAAAATAACTGAAAATATTTCTGAAGCGGAAGGTGTCCTTCAGGAATTGCATGAACAGGGACGCAGAATGTATCAAGAGACTAGCGAGGCTGCAGAATAAAAATGTTTGGAAAATTAAAAGAAAAACTGAAGCAGGCAGTATCTATCTTCTCCCAGAAGACTGAAGAAGAGGCAGTCGAGGCTCCTGTTGAAAAAAAGGTTGAAGAGAAAAAACCAGAGAAGAAAGTTGAGAAAAAAAGTACCAAGCAGGATAAAACAAAAAAAGGGAAAAAGCCAAAGAAAGAAAGAAAAGAACGATCTCAGAAAGAAAAAAAAGCAGAAAAGAAGGAAAAAGAAGCAGCTGCTACAGAAATAATAACAGAAGAGATCAAAGAGGAATCAGAAAAAACTCCGGCAGAGACGAAAGAGACGGTAACTGAAGAACCATCTGAAAAGAAATCATTCTTTAAGAGATTATTTGGCAAGAAAGAAGAAGCAACTGGAGAAGCTAAGGAAGAAACTAAAGAAAAGGAAAAAGAAGAGACCATAGAGAAAGCACAAAGAAGCAAAGCTTCCAGTGCCTCGAAAGCAGAGCCTTCTGCGGATTCTTTCTTTGGCAAGATCAAAACTTCGTTGACCACCAAGAAGATTTCCGCAGAGAAATTTGAAGAGTTATTCTGGGAGTTAGAGCTTATCTTATTGGAGAATAATGTTTCTGTAGAAGTGATCGAGAAGATCAAAGATGATCTGAAAACAGAATTGGTTGACAAGCCCTTGCCCCGAGATGTTCCTACAAAAATCGAAGAGACCCTGAAACGGACCTTGACAGAAATCTTATCATTTGAACGAATCGATTTATTGCAAAAAGTACAGGGAAAAGATGGCCCTTATGTGATCGCTTTCTTCGGCATCAATGGAACCGGGAAGACTACCTCCATCGCTAAACTGGCGCATTATTTTCAGAAGCATAAATTATCCGTCGTTCTGGCCGCCTGCGACACCTTTAGAGCTGCGGCAATCCAGCAGCTGGAAGAGCATGCTGACAAACTGGGAGTAAAAATAATCAAGCATGATTATGGCGCCGATGCGGCCGCGGTAGCTTTTGACGCAGTTAAGTACGCAGAAAAGAATAATATCAAAGTAGTGCTGTTAGATACCGCGGGAAGATTACATTCTAATGCCAATCTGATGCAGGAATTGGAAAAGATAATGCGGGTGGCCAAACCCGATTTCAAGATTTTCGTAGGAGAGAGCATCACCGGAAATGACTGCATCGAGCAGGCTAAGCAGTTCAATAAGCTAGTGGAAATGGACGGCGCGATCTTGACCAAAGCCGATGTAGATGAAAAGGGCGGGGCACCGTTATCTATTTCCTATACCATCAAGAAACCGATCTTGTTCTTAGGAGTAGGGCAGAGATATGAAGATTTGGAAGAATTTGATGCTGAAAAGATTCTTGCCAGATTAGGCTTTTGACCTGAACTTTATTGATGAACAGTATAGGCGGATATAGAAGGGATATACATAAGATTTAACTATCGTCTAGCCATTACTGGCCCAAATACTTTTGAAGATACACCATGGACAACAACGATCCGGATGATGATTATCTGCCGATCAGAAAAAAGCGACATCTTTACTTGGCTGTTGATAATGATCCAGAGTATCATGAAAGGCCCGGCGTTAAAGGGCTGGAAGAACAGAAAGAAAAAGAGGTTAAGAAATCGGTCTCGACCAAAAAGAAAGAGAAGGAAAACAAAGGAAGCAAAGGAAAGGTGATTCTAACAGAAGAAGAACACCAAGAATATATAGACACGATAAATAATTCAAAAAGTAAAATTGCGCGATACCAGTATGGCATACTGGGAGCCTTGACCATGGGGATGCTGGCAGGATTTTATTTCAGACCTACTCTTCAAGAAGACATGCCTGAAAATAAGCCCGCTGAAATAGTCCCATTATATAAGGATTTAAACCATGACGGCATTCCGGATGCATATGTGAAATTACAAAATGGACACAAGGTCCCTATGTATGGCATGCGTAATGGCAGCGGCAATAGCATCAGGTATGTTACGGCAGAAGAGATGAAGAAAAGAGGTAACATTGATGATTATGATGCCTTGGAATATCGCCTTAACTATCCTCCAGAAAATTCAAGATATTTTTAAGTGTTAAATTAAGCTTAAAGCAAATAGCATAAAAGTTCGATAACATTTTTAAAATAAGAAGCCAAAAAAGGCTTATGACTACTTTTCATATCCAGACTTCAGGATGCTCGACCAACCAGGCTGATGCTGAGCAGATGGCCGGCTTGCTAAAACAAGCAAAATTTGAGTTAGTGGAGACCATCGAAGATGCAGATGTGGTGGTGTTTAATGCCTGCACCGTAAAGGCTCCTCGGGAAAATTCTTTTTTCACAGAATTAGAGCAGTTCAAGAAAGAACATCCCTATAAAATAGCGATCATCGCCGGGTGCGCCCTCCAGGCGGATAAGCAGAAATTAAAAGCTTATGCTCTTCTCGGCACTAAGCGGATCCATAACATCGTCCAGGTGGTTGAAGAAGCATTGCATGATAATGTCTTGCAATTGTTGAACAATGAAGAAATGCCCCCGCTGAATTTGCCGAGAGTAAGGAAGAATCTTCTGATAGAAATTCTCCCCATCAGCAGAGGCTGTTTAGGAGCTTGCCCATCTTGTAAAACAAAAAAAACGCGGGGAAATCTGGCATCGTATCCGATGGCAGAAATCGTAGAGGCAGCAAAAAAAGCAGTATCAGAAGGAGTGAAAGAAATCTGGCTGGCCTCTCACGATACATTCTGCTATGGTTTTGATATAGGAACCGATTTGCCGGCCTTGCTTGAACAGTTAGTGCTGATCCAAGGGGATTTCAAGATCCGCATCGGGATGGGAAATCCCGACCATATGCCCAAATTTGAAACTAAGCTGGTAGAACTCTACAGAAATCCTAAAATCTTCAAATTTCTGCATCTTCCTTTGCAGGCCGGCCATGATGAAACCCTGAAGGCGATGCGCCGCTGTCATACTGTAGAAGAATATGTACATGTCGTAAATCTGTTCCAAAGAGAGATTCCGGAGATAAATATCATGACCGACATCATGGTCGGCTATCCTACCGAAACAGATGATCATTATTGGGGAACGTTGGAAGTAGTACGTAAAACCACACCCGATGCGATTAATATTTCCCGCTTCTGGCCCCGGCCGGAAACTGCAGTGGTTAATCTAGAAGAACTGCCGGAAGAAGTAGTTGCCCACCGATCCAAAGTATTGACAGATATCTTTCACAATGTTTCCAAACTGCGGAATGAACGTTGGGTAGATTGGAAAGGCGAAATTATCATTGATGAAAAAGGAAAAGAAGAACGGCAGTGGATCGGCAGGAATGATTCTTATAAACAGATTGTCGTCGAAGGGGATTTTAAGTTAGGCGATAAGCTGAAAGTGCAGATCGTGAAAGCGGAGACCTTTGAGTTACGAGGGAAAGTGATTTTGTGATTTGGAGTTATAAAACCTAAAAATTCTAATAAGTGCAAAATGGAGGAATATTTATAAAAGAGATACTTTCTGGAGTCTTGTATGAAATTTATTAGAGTTAATAATGGAAAATTATCAACGCCAGTAGTCCAATATAGGAGAGGAGATTCAACTATTACCGCAATAGGTGTTATCCACCTCGGTGAGAAGAGATATTATCATCAAGTGCAAAAGGTACTAGACTCGGTTAGCTATGGATTTTATGAAGGGGTAAGGCCGGTGTCTGATCTAAATTCTGTACCAGAAGGTAGACAGAAGTATCTTACCCAGTTCGCATCACTGAGTGAAACCTACAGAACACTTGCTACTTATTTTGGTTTGGTAGCCCAGAAGGACAACTTGGCCTATGCAGATGGCTGGCGTAATTCAGACATTACTCTTGATCAACTTATTGTTGCTTCTCCAGAAAAAGTATTAAAGAAATTCAGTCGTCTTCCTGAGAGTATGGAGAAAATGCGACTATATCATGAAGCTGATCCTCAGGCTTTGGCTAGGGTGGTGAAAGGAGCGAGTATGTTTATGTTCAAGTATCTCGGGTTAGCAATTACCGCCATGAATTGGAGTTGGAATAAAGTTATCCTGGATCAGCGTAACCAAACTTTGTTCAAGTCTCTAGAACCTGATCTCGAGAAGGAAGATTTGGGGATTATCTACGGTGCAGGCCATCTGAAAGGAATTGATAGGTATCTAAGAAAAAATGGTTTCAAGCAGGAAGGAGCAGAATGGCTCCCAGCTTGGGAACTTGATCAAGAGCTGTCTTTCTCAGAAGCACTTAAAAGGATATCAACGGTGCAGAATAAATCAAAGAAATAACTAAAATTCATTATTTTAATTCAAAAACTTTATTCTTATTTTATATAGGATGCAATTGTTTATGGTGCAAAGCCTTACATTTCGGCACTTGATTCTTTTCTCATCTCTTCTTCAACTTTCCTCATGATCTCTGCTTCTTTCAGAGGCGCTATCTTCTTTCCTTCATATGATTGGAGCAAGTTTTTGACCTGGCCATAAATATAGGCAGTGTCACCAACTAGTTGGCGAAGAAAATCTTCTTCGATCCGGAATTTATATATATATTTGTGGATCACACTCCTCATAAAATACGAGAAGGGCTTAAGGCCCCAACGGCCTTCATGGTTGGTTATGGACCAGGCGTCAAAGGCGATAAGCACATCGCCTTGCTGGTATTTTTGTTTGACTCCGGACACTTCTTTCATGGTTTCTGTGATAGTATCCAAAGTGATACGGATCTTGATCATCAGCTGCAGGTACGGAGAAACGCTTTTGGAGGGCCGTAATTCCAATTGCAGCAATCTTCCTTCGGGGGTCACCAATTCCTCGTTCTTCTTTTCGCTTTTTCCGTATCCTCTCTCTTCTATAGCATGATGTATGACTGAGAGCAGTTCACTGGTCCGAAAAACGCCGTGATAGACGATTTTCTTATTATTGATGAGCAGATTTTTTTCTACCATGTTTATCTCCCATAGGCATGAGTGAAGGAATTAAGATATGTTTTTATCTTGTTATGCAGATCTTCCACATCACTCTTAAGCCAGGTCTCTGCTTTGCGATAATGCTCTTTAAAGAAATATTTTTCAAAGAGGATGCTCATGAACCAGTATAAAGGCTTTTCACTCCATTTATTCTTACGGTCGCTGATAACATAGCCGTCAAAGACAACCCGCAGCGTGCCCTGGCTGGTTTTGATGACCGTGCTGCCGGCTTGAACATCAACATCCTTTAGATCAATGACATTCATCTTGATAGAGATGATCAGCTTGTAATAATCAGTGATATTTTTCCAGGGCTCTAAGATGATGCGCATCTGCTTTCCGGAAGAAGTTACCGTGACTTGGTTCATCTTTTCATACCAGTCGTAGCCTTTTTCATAAAAGAAAGAAGATATTACGTTGTGCAGTTCATCTAGATTGAATAACCCTTCGTAGGTAAATTTCAGGCGGTCCACAACCAGGTAGCGTTCAACCATTTTTAGAAGGAGAGAATTTAGGCTTATAAATTATACTGTGGGGAATACAGGAAAGCCGCCGCCATGGCCAAGATGCGTCGAGCTAAGAGAGACTTTAGCCAAGGTTAAGTTACTTTTTCCTCCAGTGTTTAGCGAGAAAAAGGCGAAGGGCGCGGCCAAGGCGGCTTTCCGTTAGTATTTATCCATTCCACCATCTAAATCATTAAAAGTTTGTTTTTAATCTTTTAAGAGTCATGAAAGTGCGGGAAAGCGTCTCACCTCGCTCTAAAGAGCGAGGCTTGAAAAGAGACGCTTTCTAATCCCCGCACTTTGTGACACAAGAAATCAAACGAAGATTTGATTTCTGTGCAGAAGGACAATGTCCTTCTTGCATAAATAGGCTAGAAAGCATTCGCACAATAAAGCAACGACTTTATTGGCGCATGAGATCAGGAAACTACCCGATTTCAGCGCAGAAATAAAGTAGTTTCTTTATTTCTTGCGTCCCAGAAAAATCGTTGTTTTTCTGTGGACATCCTCGTCTTAAAAGACGAGGCTTTCTGCCTATTTAATGTAAATAAAGAGATAACCTATTCCCTAGACCACAAGAAGGCTGAGCCTTCTGTGCCGAAGGGATGTATCCCTTCGAGCACCAAAAACTTTAATAAGCACAATAAAATCGTAAGCCAAAGGGGTGCGTGAAAAAAGATGGTGTCGTTTTTAAAAAGCCTGTTCAAGAAACTGTCATCGAATCCTTTTAGTAAAAAGAGCCATATCAAATTAGGATTGTATGGGCCTCCCAATGGAGGTAAGTCTACCTTAGCCAATAAGATCTGCCAGGACTGGCTGGGAGAAGAGATGTCTACGGTTTCTCATATCGCGCACGAGACCAGAGAGATCAAAATCAAGGAGCAGGTCAATATCAAGAACAAGAAAGGCAAGGAACTGACTTTTTCTCTGGTGGACACGCCCGGTATTTCCACTAAAATCGATTATGAGGAATTCATCCGCAAAGGATTGAAGAAAGTTGAAGCGAAGAAGCGGGCCAAAGAAGCGACCAAGGGAGTGATCGACTCCATTAAATGGCTGGATGATATGGATTCAGTAGTAGTGGTCTTAGATGCGACCAAGGATCCTTATTCTCAAGTTAATATTACCATCATCGGAAACTTACAGGCCCGTAATATTCCGGTGCTTATCGCCGCTAACAAAGTCGATTTAAAAAAAGCAGGCATTGATACCGTCAAAGCAGCATTTCCGCAGTACAAAGTGGTGGGAATTTCTGCCAAGTATGGTAAAAATATCGAAGAGTTTTATGAGCAGCTCTTCACTCTTACCAGCTAAAGAGTTTTCAAGAGCAAGTATTAAAACAGTAAATGTTAAAAAGGCCAAAAGATTACTATCACTAGGATATAGAGATTAGAAAGAGTTTCCAAAAGAGGTATAGAAGAGATGGTTACGTTTAAGTTTGTACCGTATTATGAAATTGAAGGTCTTTCTTCCGCTAAGAGAGTCAATAAACTGCTCAAGATTGTCAAAGAAGACAAGATCGTGATCATGGAAGGACGCCTGCGTAAGCAGGAAGAAGCCGATTTAATAGAAATCACCATGGAAGAGATTTCCCCCAAGTTTAAAGGGATAGAGTTAAGCGTCATCTATCCCGATAAGGATAAACAGGATGCATTGCAAAAACTCAAAGGGATGATGGCGAGTACGTTGCTGGGTGACCGGCAGGGACTTACCATCGTAGGCCCAGCTTCAGTGGTAAAAAAGATTGAAAACAATCCTGATAAAATAGAATTATTTACTCGGGAAAGTAGAGCTAAGCAACGGGTAAAGCGCTCATAGGAAGTATATAGTGTTCAATAGAAACTTATAAAAATAGTAAAATCTACGGTTTCTCTATGCCACATCAATGCGTCCGTTGCAATACCTTCTTTCCTGATGGAGCTGCCGAGATCCTCAAAGGATGCAGCTGCGGCGCACGCTTGTTCTTTTATATCAAAAAGAAAGATATTGAGTACGGCAAAGAACTGCTTACCAACCTTAGTGAGGAAGATAAGATCAACATCGAAAAAGATGTGGCAGAAGTGCTGAGCATCCGGGAAGAAGAGCCTGATGCGCCGGTAATTCTTGATCTAGAATCTATCCGCGTGGTAAAGCCCGGGAAATTTGAAATCGATCTGGTGCATCTGTTCAAGAAAGATCCGTTGATCATCAAGTTGGAAGAAGGAAAATATATGATTGATCTTCCTCAGGCGTTCAAGAAAATGAAGGAAGATAATGAAGAGAAGGAGAAGAAATAAAAAATGAATTTCCAAAATAGATTCTATGCATCAATCTTATCAAGCGCAGCGGTTCTAAATTGTGCTGGTGGAATGCCTGAACTGCGCAATCCAGAGACACGGCCATTATTTGAAGGAGTATACGTAGGGGAGGTTGAAGGAAGACCGGCACGATATACGGTGGAGAAAGAAACCTGCATCTTCATTACCAATCAGAAAGTTTCTTTTCCCTATGGATGGGAGATAAGGACCGTATTCATAAGAGATGTTGGTTGCGATAATACTGTTGATTCAGCTTCTGATAAATATGGAGTTGTACGAGGTCGTGACTATTTTGTTCAAGAAGGAACCGTCGATGAATTAGATTTTTTACTAGAGCAAGGACAAGGATTGGTAAAAAAGGAAAACAGGATTAAAGAAGAATAATTACAATTTACTTCTCTGCGCTTTGTCTGAGATAATTGCGCTATGGCCGGAAGGATCTTCAATGATTATTTTTAATGGCTCTCGTCCGACTAAAACTTTGTTTAATTTCTTGATCAGATTTTTGGCTTTGGTTTTGGCAGCCGGATCATCTTCTTCCGCATCCGCAGCAGACTGAATCATGGCTTTGACTTTCTCTAACAATCCTTCCACATTAGTGATGTATCCCTCTGAAGCCGGACCAGATTCGATAGTTATAACCCTCGGAATTTTTACGGTCGCTTCAGCAGACTTGATGATCTTGATGTTAAGGTCGGCATCAGAAGTGACTTCCAAGGTATATCGGCAGGGCTCCTTTTGTTCAGCAGGTTCAACATCCGCCTTGCGGTAGCCGCAGCCGGTACAATCCATGGAGAGGACAAAGACCCGGCCAAAGAAAGGTATCTCTACTTCTTCTTCTCTCAGGGTAAGTTTATTCTCACCGCAAAAGGCGCATTGCTGACCAGTCATTTCTGCCATGAAAATGTAGAAAGGGAGTTGATTTAAAAAGATTTTGTTCAACCTTGTTAACTACTTCCCAAATATACTTTCAAGGCTCAAAATCCATATAATTCATGAATTGGCCTTCAGCATATGAAATATATTAATTTTAACCTAAAAGAACAGCAAGATTTCATGAAAATAGTTAAAACTAATTCTAATCTTACCTGGAAAGCAATTGCTTATTCTCTTGGGATAAGTAGAAGTATGATCTTTTGTTATCTAAACGGAAAATCAAAGATTTCAAAAGAAAACTATGAAAAGCTGTCTGAAATGGCAAAAATTGAACCCCAGTACAATTCTTATGTAATCATAAAGAACAAAACTCAAAATATTAACACTCCTAAGCAAATAGATGAAAAACTGGCTGAGTTTATAGGATTATTAGCTGGAGATGGACATGTCTCTAAAATAAATTATGAAATATCTGTTACTTGTCATAAAAAATTGGATAAAGATTATGTAAATAACAGAGTAAGTAAGTTATTTCTCGATTTATTTTCAATAGACGCTAAAATTAGAGAGAGTAAGGAAAACAATGTAGTAAGGTGTTCAGTTCATTCAAAATTGCTTTCAGAATACTTAACCACCAATTTTCTAATACCTCGTGGCAAAAAGAAAGGGAAACTTCATATTCCTACACAAATCAGAACTGAAAAAGAACTTTTAATTCCTTACATTAGAGGTTTATTTGATACTGATGGAAGCATTTATTGTCGTAGAAAGAAAAGCTTAGTCGTTTCAATAATAAGTAGGGATCCAGTATTTCTCAACGAGGTGAAGAATGTTTTAACAGAATTAGGTTATTCTCCCAGCGTGAGCGGAAAAAACTTATATATTTACAATCAGGAACAAGTCAAGAGATTTATGATTGAAATAAAACCATCAAATCTAAAACATCTTAATAGATACGATAATTTTATAAATAAAGTATAATGGTTTAAGCTTATGCACCGGTGGTCCAACGGCTAAGAGATCTCTAAAAAAAGAACTAGCAAACTTCGGCCTTCCAAGCCGACTATCCGGGTTCGAATCAAATGTCACGCCATTTGCGAGGCGGAGGGATTTCGCTCTGGCTCAATCCCATAATCGTGACAATTTGTCGAAAGTCCCGGCCGGTGCATTCCTTTCTTAAAACCATCACTCAAAAATCCATCCTATACTCATTCCCATGCTTCTTAAACCCTAACTTTTCATAAAGATGATGTGCGCGTTCATTAGAGAATCTGCTGGTACAGATCAATTTATAACATCCGCGTTTCTGCGCTTCTTCGATGATGGCGGCGGTGATCTTCTCCCCATAGCCTTTTCCCCTGAATACTTCTTCTACAAAGATGTCTTCCATCAAGCCGAAAGGTTGGGCATGCAGATCGTTATGTAAAATATATAGAAACCCTCGGCCTAGGGTTTGCCCATTTTCTTCAAGCATTATTTTCACACCGGAAGCGGAAATATTTTGGGTTAATGTTGGCATTAGAAGTTAAACCATTGAATTATTTAAAAATCTTAGGAAAAGATACGTGACTACTCCCCTTCGGCCAAATAGCCTTGGTAAGGGAATTTCTTAGCCTGCATGTCAAAATATTTTTTTATCTGAGCATGCAGATTCCAGACCCGATAGTAAAGCTGGTCAAAGTACACCGTCTCGATAGGATTCATATGCGGCAGTCTGTAAAACCATTTTCCCAGCAGCTGGGCAAACTTGCTTCCGCCAAATTTCTTCTGCCAATCATGCTCGATAGCACTATTGATGATGATGTATAATCTTGCTCTCATCAGCGGTTTCTTACGGCCTTCTGCAGCTACATCCTTCACTTCCCACATATGGACAGTGAACAGGATATCATACTTGATGAATTCAGTCACGTTATTGGTGAGCTGCCAAGCTAGCTCTTGCTCTGCGCCTTCCGCGCCGGGAACTTTGTGCTTAAAAGAAGATTCATGCCACATATAGCCGTTCTTCTTGGCCCATTCGTGCACTTCAGCATACAATGCATCAAAATCAAATACGCCGTTATAGCGCAAGGTAATTTGGGGAAGAGGGACTTTCAACATAATTGGAAGAGTCTTGGAAGATATATAAAGATTTCTGAGAGAGAATAGATAGTGGAGAGGAAATCGAGGTTATTTTTTTTCTCGCGCTGGTTCTACCCTCATCACGACGTAACCTAAATTAATCGTTCTTCGTTCTCTAAATAAAACCATTTCATCTTCAATAGGAATTCTGCCACTTTCATTAATTGCACTTTCTAAACTATCATAGAATTCTTGAGCAGCTTTATCCCATTCTTCCGGGGTTGCACTTGGTGATGGCACTGGTGCTGTTACTCCAACATTAAGAAAATAACCCTCCTCCATCGGTCTCCAAGCTTCTGAAAAATTAATTCCATCAAAAATATGAAAATAAACATCAGCATGTCTTCCTACGATAAAACCGCCGTCAGGACATCCACTACATAAATCATCAAAATCTCTTCTAGTAAGAACTAATTCATACTTTCTTTTTCCATCATAATTTGATTTTGTTATTCTCATATTTTTTATATTCATTAAAATCTGCTTTTTCCACCAGTGTCCTGAGAAGCGAAGCTTCTGGGATGCCAATAAAGTAGTTTCTTTATTGTGCATATTTCACTGGTGGTAAATCGTTGATTTCACCTTGATTGGAAAAAGCAGGGTCGGAAATTCGACCGAGCGAAGCATGAAATAAAGAAACTACTTTATTTCAGCACTGAAAATTAATCGTTGTTAATTTTCATGTGTTTCTTTTCTTGAGCGACCATGCCACTGGTGTGTTCGCCAGTGGTGTCGAATTTCTTTGACTATTCTCAGTTACAATTTCTCAAAATAAGCGCTAAACTCTTCATCCTTAACTTTGAATGTTCCAGTATGCTTATACTTCCTCTGCGGTTCATACAGTACAATATCAAAGACATGCGCGCCTACTTTGAGCTGCATCTCATTCTTTAACGAAGTTAACATTTTCTTCATCCCAGCACTAACTTTCAGATAAAGCACAATCTTATCAGTCTTCTGCATTTCCGCTTTTTTGCGCAGCTCCTGCACGTTGCGGGCAGCTTCCCGGGCAAATCCTTCTGCTTCTAGTTCTCCCGTTCGCTCGGTATTTACCAACACCGTGATATCTTTGTATTCAGATAAAGTATAATTGTGCGGCGCTTCACGTTCTACGATCACCATTTCCGGGGTAACTTCCACCGTCTGGTTGTTGATGGTGAAAGAATATTTTCCTTCTTTCTGAAGATGATTCATGATTGACTGCGGACTATCTAAAGCTAGTTTAGCGATGATCTGTGGGGATAATTTTCCGAAGGCTGGACCGATCTTAGCATAGTCCGGTTTTATTTTAAGCTGCATCTCTGTACTGTGTGAAGCGGCAGTAATCACTTTGGCATTCAGCTGGGAGCATACCACATCTTGTAATTTTGAGACTACGCTTTTTACCACAGGATTTTCGCTGATGACCTGCACTTCTTGTACCGGCCATCTGACCCCTAGTTTTGCTTTCTCCCGGGCGTGCAGGCCGGCCTGGATGATTCCTTGCGCCAAGGACATCTGCTGTTCTAATTTTTGATTTATTTTTTTAGGATCTGCTTTCGGCCAGGCATAGTGCATGATGCTTTCTTCTTTGAGCTTGAATTCATCTTTCAAATTTAGGTAGATAGCTTCAGAAACGAAGGGCGCGATAATGCTGAACATCTTTACCGATTCCAGCAACACCTGTCCGATAGTATAGACACAAGCTTCTTTCTCTTCCTCGCTGCCGGTCGAGCTTTTTTCGCGGATCATCTGAATGTACGTTCGTGATAATTCTAAGAATAATTCTTCCAGCGGAGCGATAACTTCATCCAAGCGATATTCATCCAGCAGTTTGGTGACTTGCTTGATCACTGAATGTAATCTGGAAAAGATATATTTCTCTTCCATCTCAAAATTCTTTTCTACTGCTGTAGCTTTAAGAGAGTAAGAATCTATTCTGGTCTCCTTGGCCAGGTTGATTAAAAATTTGTGAGTGTTCCAAAGCACAGTAAGGTTGCGCACTTTAGCTTTGCATTCTTCCCAGCTGAAATTGATATCTTCTCCGGCATTGGTCTGGCACAGGTAATAGCGCAGGGTATCAGCACCGTGCTTGTCGATCAATTCATACGGCGAGATGATGTTGCCCAAGGATTTAGACATCTTTACATCGTTAACATCAGTGACAAATCCATTCATGTAGACGCTTTTGAAGGAGGGTTTGTTGAAAGCCAAAAAGGAAGCGACCATCAGCAGATTGAACCAGCCGCGGACTTGATCCTTTCCTTCCAGGATAAAATCAGCAGGGAAGAGCTGCTCAAATAATTTTTCGTCTCTCGGGTAATTCAAGCAGTTCCAAGAGACCGTACCGGCATCGATCCAGACGTCTAGTACATCCGGAATTCTGCGATATACTTTCCCGCTTTTTTTGACCAAAATTTTATCGATGTCCGGAATATGCATATTAGTCACTTTCTGTCCAGAAAGTTTTTCTAATTCTTTGACGCTGCCGACCACCAGATAATCTCCGTCATCTGCCTGCCAGATGGGAACAGCAGTCCCCCAGTAGCGCTGTTTGGTGATGGAATTATCCCGTAGATTTTCCAGCCAAGACTTAAAGGCGTGTTTCGCAGCCTGAGGATTCCAGGATATTTTTTCATTGGCGGCAATCATCTTCCCCTTAAGATCTTCTACTTTGAAGAACCATTGTTTTGTCGTTCTGAAAATGACCGGCTCATGGCTTCGTTCTCCATGCGGATAATCGTGGCTGTACGATTCTTTGGCAACTAAGACTTCTGCTTCCTGCAGCGCCTGGATGAATTTTTTATCGTCTGTTTTTGCTTTCCAGCCGCTGAATAGGCCGAAGTTATCAAAGTGTCCCGATTCATTCACGCAGTTAAACGGCATTAAACCATTACGATAGCCTACTTCATAATCCTCAGGGCCGCAGCCGGGAGCGCAGTGGACTAAACCGGTACCGGCGCTGTCATCAACATATTCTTTGCTGAGAAGGATGGAAAATAATTTCTGATTTTTTTGCAGTTCCGGGGGTAGAGATTTCTGAGTGTTTAATGGATGGAGATATTTTTTTCCTTCTAACTCAGAACCCTTAAACTTGCGGACAATCTTGTAATCATTAATTTTTGCTTTTCCTGTAAGATGCCCGACTAAATTTTCTGCAATAACCCATTTTTCATTTTTGGCATGTTCAGTATTTACCATAACTTCCGCATAGGTAAGATCGGGATTAACCATGATCGCTAAGTTAAGCGGAATAGTCCAGGGAGTGGTGGTCCAAACCAAATAAAATTTTGTTTTGTCTTCTTTGCTTTGGAATTTCAGGTAAATAGAAGTATCAGTGATTTTCTTATATTCCAATTCGTGTTTAGCTACGGCAGTCTGGGTAGCGGCATCCCAGTGCATGGTTCGCAATCCTTGGTAAAGCCTTTTTTTTTCATAGGCTTGCTTGATCAGCCACCATTCCGCTTCCATGAATTCTTTCTTGATGGGCTGATAGGGATCAGAAAAATCTAAGGTCGCGCCTAAACGCTGGAAATCCTGGTCCATCTTATGCATCATCTCGATGCAAAATTTTTCACATTCCTGGGTGAATCTCTTTACGCCGAATCTCTCGATATCTTCTTTATCGCGAAGCTCCAACTTAGCCATGGCTTTCTGTTCCGTAGGAAGGCCGTGCATGTCGTAGCCCATGCGGTCCCAGACCTTGAATCCCTGAGCGCGCTTATAGCGGAGCATCATATCTTTCAAGCTCATATTCCAGGCATGTCCTAGATGGATGTGTCCAGAAGTATAAGGAGGCCCCTGCAGAAAATAGAATTTCTTTCCTTTCTGGTTGCGCTTGCGTAATGAATCTAAAACTTTATTTTTCTTCCAGAATTCTAAGATCTGCGGTTCAAGCTGCTGAGCATTATAATCAGGAAATTTCATGAAGGTTGAGAAGAAGAGAGGTCTTTAAAAATTATTCCATCAGATTATATTTATACGATTAAAGAGTAGCAAGGGAACAGTCAAATAAGATCACATATAGTTTTTATCCCTTTAAAGCCAGGTAAAGCTCTCGCATCTTTCTATTCTTTCCTAGTTTTTCCAATGCTTGCGCTTCCAGCTGCCTGATCCGTTCACGGCTTAATCCATGCCTATCGCCTATCTGCTGCAGTTTGAGAGGTTCTTCATCAAAGCCAATACGTTTATTGATAATATCCAACTCCATGGGGGTTAAAATTGATTTCAAAGTACGGTGAACGATCTCTTTTTGTTGATCTCGAAATACCTGCTCCAAAGGTGAAGCTGAAGCTTTGTCCTCAAGGACGGAATGAAAACTTAGGCCTGGAAAGTCATCTTCCTGAGTTTGAATTTTGTCTAACGAAAAAGGTTCGGCATCCAGCAAGGCATCCACCACTACTCTAGCAGGAAATTTAGTAGCCTTAACTATCTCTTCGACGCTTACATGGTCCTGGCCCTTTTTCTGTCGCAGCTGGATATGGGCCGTTTTTACTTTGTTAAAAACTGCTTCCGCCTGTACAGGTATGCGGATAGTTCGGCTGGTGTTGCTGATGGCCCGGCCTATTTCCTGCCGTATCCACCAAGTAGAGTAAGTAACAAATTTGAAACCTTTTCTATAATCAAAACCATCTACGCCTCGATAAAGACCTTCGTTTCCTTCTTGGATACAATCAAGCAAACTCATTTTACCGCGGCGGGCATATCTCTTAGCGATAGAAACAACAAAACGTAAATTGTGTTTCGCAAGTAAGTCTCTCGATTCTTCCCAGACGGAAACCAGTTCTTCCAACTGTTCCCGTTTCTTATTGATTTTGCTGAGACTTGATCTGGAACGCCCATAAAGTACCTGCTCTTCATCCTGATTGAGTTTTTGCTGATAGGCCCCTACCACCGTTTTGTAGGTGCTGGTAAAGGGGACAATCTGACGCAATACTTCGATACGCCCATAGAATTTCTTTTCTGAAGTTGCTCTGACAGTTAAAAGGCGTTTCACTGCCTGTTTATTTTTCTTCTCCTCTTGCGGCAGCTGATCCAGAAAATAAGTTGTTAAAAATGCCGGGTCGGATCGGAATACCGTCCAGAGAATCTTGTTGCCATTTCGCTCAATCTGCTGAGCTGCGGCAATTTCTTCATCACGATTGAGAGGAGAATATCCTCCAATTTCTCGTAAATAAGTCTCAATGTTCTTACCGGTTACAGTAGGTTTTATCATCATTCAATCCATAAACACCTAAACCACACTAAAAACCTCTAATTAGACTTAAGAATCAGTATATTTCCACGTCCCTTTTTAATCTTTTCTACTTTTCCTTTATGTTCCAGCTCAGTTACAATGAGGCTTACTTTGGCTTCAGAGAGGTACATCATTTCCTTGCGCAGCTCTTTCTGGTTGATCCGGCCGTCATGTTTTTTGATGATCTCTAACGCTTGATCAAGGTATCCTGGCTCCTTAGCCAGCTCTTCCTTATGCTGCTCCATAGTTTTTTGGCTATCTTCTTTGATTTTTTTACGGAAGACCAGGAGAGAGCCGTATTTTTTCCTGGTGTAGATGATCCTTGCTAGGAGTACAGTAAAAATGATTCCAGCGATGATCCAGGACCATAAAGGAAGGGGAGTTTCTTCGGTCTCCAGAGGAAGTTCCTGCTGGGTCTCCTGCCATAATTCGTCTTCTTCTACAAAATCTGGCAGCAGGAAAAGGTCTAAGATGTATTCTCCTTGAGCGGAAGTGATTTCTACTTGTTCGCTGATAATATACTGATCATTTTTAGCGGTGAGGGCGTACTTTCCGACTGGTAAATCAAAGGAATAGCTGCCGGTTTTAGCTAAATATTTCTGCTGGGGAATGGTGTTGATCTCGACTAAAACATCTTGAGCTACATCTAAATTTTCATCGTAGATGCTGCCTTTGAGGGTTGCTGCGGAAGCTAAAGGAGTCATGAGTAAGATGAATAAGAAAATGCTTAGTCCGTGCTTCATGAAGCGTATTACTCTAAAAGGATATAAAAAGATATCGGGAATAAGTTCAAAATAAAGGTTTTAATCTTTCTAAACCTTCCTAAAGTGTCCTAAAGTATCCTGTAAAGTATTCCCAAAAGTATGTTTAAAAAGAAGTTAGGCCGCGTAGTTCTCATAAATTCAAACGGAGGTCACAAAATGACATCATTCAAACAAAAATTAAGCGCCATGCTGGTGTTGTCGCTCTTTTTATTGAGCGTCTTGCCAGCAGGATTAGCTGATGAAGGAAAAAACATGGTAGATGTTGATGCAGAAGTTCATCTAGAATCAGATGCAGCTGATGCAGAAGTAAAGACAGAATCAAAGACCGAAGTGGAATCTAAAGACAATGATTCTGAGACAGAAGAAGAAGTAAAAGTTAAAACAAAAGTAAGAGATGGTTCTCTTAAAAGTTCAAAATTAGTTAAAAGAGAAGTAAAAGAACTGAAGAGAGATTTACACCAAGCTCGGGAACGATTAGAAGAAGCGAAAGAGCGCTATAAGGAAGCAAAGGAAGAGCAGCGCGAACACCGCCAGAAAGTGCTGGATTTAGATAAAGCAGCGAAGCGCTGTAATCCTGAGAAAAGAGATTGTGCGACTCTAAAAATGGAATTGCGGACAGGAGTCAAAAATCATCTGCTCAAATCAGTTCAAGTAGTGGAACGGTCTTTGGAAAAGCTTACCAAGACTATTGAAAAGATGGAAGACTTGTCTGAAGAAGAGAAAGAAAATGCTTTAGCCCTAGTTGCTGATCTAGAAGCAGAATTAGATGCGCAGAAAGCAAAGATCAACAGCTTTACCGATGAAACTTCTAAGGAAGAGATCAGAGCTGCTATCAAGGACTTGAAGGAATTGAACCAAAAAGTGCATAAATTGCAGCGACGCTTGGTCGGCTTGTTAGTAAACGCTAAGCTTCAGGTCTTAGTGGAGAAGCAGGCTGAGCTCCATGCTGGAATGCAAGCACGCATTGATGCTTTAGCAGCAACTGGCGCAGACGTATCTGAACTAGAAGCAATCCTCGCTGAATTTGACGCTAAAGTTGAAGAGTTAAAGCAGGATTACCAAACTGCCCAGCAGAAATGGATGGAAGCAAAAACTGCAGAAGACTTTGACCAGTTCAACCGCAATTTACGGGAAGCTCAGCATCAAGTCAGAAAAGACTTGCAGGATCTTAAGAAGATTCTACGAGATTTCCTTCATACACACAAGGAACTAAAGGAAGGCTCGGAAGAAGATGAAAACGAATCAGAGAAGGAAACAGAAAAAGAATCTGAAGACTCTGAGGAAGATACTGCTGAAAATGAGTCAGAAGACGCAAATGATTCTGATGATGAAGAAAGCGAGGATGCAGAAGAAGCTGATCATAAGAACGAAAGCGAAGAGTCTGATGATGAAGCTGAAAGCAACACCACTTTGGAAGCTAACACCAGCGCAACAGCAACTGCATAAAGGTGAGCAAGATGAAAATCGTACGAATTTCATTGTTGCTGCTTATCTTAGCAGTAGCTATAGTCAGCGGCTGTAAAGCTGCTCAAGACATCTCCAGCGAGCCAGGAACCTTGTTAAGCGAAGGAGCAAATCCTTCCGAGCAAGCGGTGGACAGCGGATTACAGGAATTAGATGAGATCGATTCCTTAGCCGAAGAGACCGACTTAGGCTTAGAAGAGCTGGAGAAGATAGAGTTAGAATAAGATTTTTTTATTTTTTATCTTTTTCTTTTTTCTGATATTTAATTGCTTTATACCCAGCCTGTTGCAGACTGTTTTCTGGGTTACCAGCCAGCAAAGCCCCGTAATGAGCCTGTTGTTCTCCTACTGAACGCATAATATGGGTTTTTTTATGTTTAAATCCCCGTTCTTCAAAAATAGGAGTAAGATATTTGGCCATATCGGTTCGGTCTTCTTCAGAAAGTATACCCTCCAAGGCCTTCTTATTTAAAAAAATATTGTAACTTTTCTTTACCCGCTCAGACATATTTTTTAATTCATCAATAAGCTCAACCTTTTTCTTCCCTTTTAATCGTTTAATGTATGAATCGCTTAAGATGTTTTGTGGGTTTCCTTCGTCATCAAAATGAAACTGGCCCATAAACTGCCCTTTTAACTCCCGTAATTCTTTTTTATCCATCTTATTTTCTTTCTGAGCATGATCCATTGCTTTCTTAAATCCGCTCCCCATAGCTTGCTGCAGGAATGTGTCAGCATAGGTGTCTAATATTTCCGCTAATTTATCCTCATCCTCTAACTTTTCATCATCTTCTTTGACATGCTTATCTAATTTTTTATATGCTTCATTAAACGCTCCAGGATAGTCTTTCTCTTTTCCTGGTCTTCCGAAAATAGTATAATGAGCGTGATGGGCAAAAACCGCACCATGAATACTCTCTGGATCATAGAATTCTTCAAATTTCTTAATACGATCCTTGAATTCTTTTCCAGCTTTATGATGATATTTTTGATAGTCTGCAATAATTTCTTCTACGGTCTTGGGCTTCTTCTTATCACCTTTTTGAGACATGGCTTTGATAAGCTAAACAGAATATTTAAAGATTTCTCATTTGGGCAGAGTAATAACTACTTAGTAGTTACACAACAGAAGGTTTAAAAAGGATTGGCAAATTAAGCTTAAGATGGTACAGGATCTCGTTAAAACCAGAGAAGAATTAGAAGAAATAGCTGGCGCTTTGGCCTCTGAAATTGCTAATCCGAATGAAAATATTGTCTCTCGATATCTCAGAGTAATTTATGATCAAGTTTCCTTTATGAACGGAAAGAAATACCAACAAAGAGGAGGCGATGGCAACATCAACAAGGAGTTCATGGATCGGGGTATTTACAATCAATGCCCTATTGACGACCTAGTGCCTTCTCATAATTTTCGCGATCTGGTAGTAGCCAGGGATTTGCGTATGACCAGATTCCCTTTCGCGAAGAAAAATGTCGAATTACCACCAGAACAAGAAGTTTTCTTTGAAGAAATTCCTTCTGAGATAGACTTCTACAACCTCGAATTAGCCGAGTTTACAAAAGAACATCCAAACACGCGCTTCACCAGAGTTTTTGCAGTAGAGCAACGGGTTATAGTAAATTCCAAAGGCGGAGTAGCAATCCAGTCTATCCCGTTTTTTAGAATTTCTTATTCGCATGGTTATGAACCCATCCCTACTTCCAGAGAACTCGCAGCAGTGTGTACTTCTGCTCAAGACATCCACAATTATACCAAATTAATAGCGTTCATCCCTGATCCCACCATTGATAAAAAAGTTAAAAAGGCGTCATCTTTTTCAGAAGCTTTCCATGAGCTTTACCTCATATCTAAGTTACGCCATGGAAGTTTAGAGGAAGCAGGAATACCATTAGCAGGATTATATGATGTAGTAGTTTTAACCGGGACACCCGCTCATGAGGTTTTTGGCCATCATTTTGAGGAGCCGGTCAGATTCTTAAATTATGGTGAATCAGCCACTTTCAAGGCAGGACAGGATATTAAAAATGATACTATTACTTTGAAAGATGATCCTCATCAACGTATAGATAATTTACGGGTACAAGGTTTTACCCATGTTGATGCCTATGGAAGAAAAAGAGAAACACGAACGCACATCAAAGATGGAAAATGCCTTGAGTTTTTAGGAAGCGAATACGCTGATCCAGAAATGTTACGACCTTATTTAAATGTGGATACAAATATGTTTTTGGGCAATGCTTCTCAGCACCTAGATGGTCGTTTCCCACAAGCTAGAATGAGCTGCACCGTCTTAGACGGGAAAACAGAAGAGATTGACCTTGAAGGAAAAATTCTAATTGTGTCCCAAGAAGGCCATACTTCTCCACAGGATAAAACATATTCATTAGGTGCAAGAGAAGCATATGTAGTCAGAAATGGAGAACCACAGAGAATTGTTCCTCTACGAATAACAGGAGCAATAAATCAGGCCTTAGCAAACGTCACATTATTAGAAGATTGGAACTATAACATTGGTTGCTGTGGAAAACCCTCTCCCTTAGATGAAGGATATGCTACCATTATTGTATCTGAACTTACCAGGAATCAATTATGGCGTCAACAGCAAGTGTATCCTGTACCTGTTTCTCCCGATCACTTACAGATATTACGCGGCTATTAACTAATTTTATTAAGTATACTGATTTTTAAGTGCCTGACCAAAACGTCCCACTTTGGAAAGAAATAAATATAAGCATTTAAAATATAGATTAAAAACACAGTAATTGTTGTCGCAGGAGGAAAATATCATGGCTAAAAAATCAAAATCTATGCAACCTACAGAGATCAAAGCGGCCGAAACCGGCTTGCCTTTACCTTCTAATCTTCCTAACATCCCTCCGGAAATGGAGAAGAAGCTGAAAGCTATCAAAGATAAATTAGACAAATTCAAAGAGAAAGTCCTGGAAAAGTTTGGAGATTATATCGTAGGCATCGCTCTTCTGCCTCCGGAAAAGGCACAAAAAGAAGGGGAACAGGGCAAGGAAGGGGAAGAAAAACCCGATGATAAGAAAGATGAAAATAAGATCCATGTCTTAGTAGTTGTTGATGACACCACTTCGCAAAAGATGACTAAAGATGAACTGTTCAACAAGTTCTCCTCCGCCGTAAAGCAGATCGGTGAAGAAGTAGACAAAGATATCGCTTCTCAATGCGCATTATTAACGGACCTATGGCAGAATTGTTATGATGCTAAGTATGATCTAAACCGGCTTATCTCCATGAGCGCGCCATTGCATGATACCGGAATGTTAGCAGCCATCAAGATCGCAGAAATCCACAAAAGCATGGTCATCAAGAAGTTTGAGAAATACATCCTCAGCTACGTTTTAGCTGGTTCTTTGACGCAGGGAAAAGCAACTCCTACCTCTGACATTGATGTATGGATCGTCATCGATGATACTGACGTCAAGAAGATGAGCAGATTAGAATTGAAAGATAAACTGCGGGCGATCATCATCGGCATGGGCGCCGAAGCCGGGGAGATGACCGGCATAAAAAATAAACTGAATATCCAAGTCTATATCTTAACTGACTTCTGGGAATCGTTGAAAGAAGCAAATCCGATCATCTTTACTTTGCTGCGCGACGGAGTCCCTTTCTACGACCGCGGCATTTTCATGCCCTGGAAGCAGCTGCTGAGAATGGGGCGGATCAAGCCCAGCCGGGAAGCGATCGATCTGTTCATGAGCACCGGCGAACAAAGTATCAGCAGAGTAAAAGGCAGATTAAAAGAGATGGGCATGGAAGATACTTATTATGCGATCTTAACTCCCTCGCAAGCAGCGATCATGTTGTATGGATTGCCGCCGCCCACACCGCGAGAGACTCCTGACGTGCTGGAAGAGATCTTTGTTAAGAAAGAAAAGATGCTGGAAGCGGAATATGTAAAAATCCTCCGCAATAACGTGGACATCCGCAAGAAGATCGAGCACGGCGACAAAAAAGAATTGAGCGGAACAGAATTAGACAAATTGATCAATGATGCAGAAAAGTTCCTGAAACGGATCAAGGAATTGTTTACCGAGATCGAAGCTAAGCATGATGAGCGAAGCATTATCATGCTCTACGATGAAGTCATGACTATCATTCGCGATGTCCTCAAGCTAGAGGGAATCGAAAAAGCGCAGGATACGCAATTAATTAAATTTTTTGAAGATGAATTGGTAAGCACCGGAAAAGTGCCAGCGAGATTTTTGCGCGATCTGAACGAGATCATCGAAGCCAAACAGAAGCATGACCAGAAGAAGCTGACCAAGACCGACATCGAAAAAGCAAGAAAAGGCAGTTCCGGCTTGTTTAAGTTCTTAGTCGAGTATATGCAGCGCAAGCGCGGGCAGGAAATGGAACGCGCCAGAGTTCGGGTAAAGCACGGCGAGAAGTTTGGTGAAGTCATTTTACTGGACACTATAGCTTTTGTCATTCATGACTTGGATGCAAAAGAGCAGCAGATTGAGAAAGCTGCTATCCGAGAGAATGGAAGCCTCGGCCCATTAGAGAAAACTAATCTGGAAGAATTTGAGAAGGAGTTAGCAAAAGCGAAATTTCCTAAGCGCGTATTTGTGAAAGAACCTTTGTTCGAGAGTTTGAAAGGCATCTTCGGGCATGATGTGGAAGTGCTGCTGCAATACTAATTTTATCTTTAATGTCAAAGAAATTCGACACCACTGGTGAACACACCAGTGGCATGCTCGCTCAAGAAAAGAAACACATGAAAATTAACAACGATTAATTTTCAGTGCTGAAATAAAGTAGTTTCTTTATTTCATGCTTCGCTTGGTCGAATTTCCGACCCTGCTTTTTCCAGCCTAGGTGAAATCATTGATTCACCACCAGTGAAATATGCACAATAAAGAAACTACTTTATTGGCATCCCAGAAGCTTCGCTTCTCAGGACACTGGTGGAAAAAGCAGATTTTATATTTATTTCTTCACTACATAAAACAATTCATTAGCAAATTCTAAAATAGTATATCCATACCCTAGACGTTTACATAACCATTCCATCCAGCTTCGTCTGGGAGCAGTCATGGCTTTGCCGCTCATAGTCTTGGTGGCGAAACTTACTACGATATATTTTGCAGGAATTTTCTGGAGGAGCTCTTCTGTTTTCTTATGCCCTTTACCCTGATCGATGACATCGGTCATCTTGAAGAGGAAAGCAAGATCGGCCTTAGGGAAGGTAACATTGGCAGCAGCAATATCGAAAATCAAGGCTTTTCCAATGAATGAAGGATTTTCTTGGTGTAACATTTGGAAATAGTGATTTATTGATTGTATCTCTTCTTCATTGATATCGTAGACATGATAAGTACATTGGCCTAATTTCATATAACTAAAAGAAAAAGGATTGATGCCACCGCCAAGATCGAGAATTGTTCTTGGTTTTCCGGTGATAGAGAATATTTTTGAATATAATTGTTCGTAGACAGGCAAGCGTTCCTGCGTTGAAGAATGAGTGGAAAGAATCTGCTGGACGAGAGCAGCTCTTTTTGCTGGCGGCGCTTCTAATAATTCCTGAATTAATTTTTTCCTTTCTTGAGGATCATCGCGGAAAAGGCCATAGACTCTTCGCAACTGGGAGCGGACTTGTTTAACCACGGTTGAATAGGCTTTTGATTTGGGGTTGAAATTCTCCTGCAATGATTTCAGAAGTTTTTGCTCCTGCTGCAGATACTTGCGCAGGGATTCTTCTACGAAATGATCGTCGATGCTCTGCAGCTCTTTTTTTTTCTTGATCTCTTGTATTAAGAGGGTGATTTTATCTTTATCCAGCATGAAGTATACTAAAACTTTCAGTTATAAAAAGCTTTTTAAAGCGGGAGAGAATAAGCAGAGTGATGGATAAAGGTGGAAAGCTCAAGAAAGCCTGGCACTTCTTTTGGCATGAAGATTCCCTAGCCAGTTTTGCAGTAAACATAGGAGTAGCACTTTTAGTGATCATATACGTGGTCTATCCGCTCTTAGGAATGGTTTTAGGGACTAGTTTTCCTATCGTGGCAGTGATCAGCGAAAGTATGCAGCATGGGCTGCATAACGGAAAATTATGTGATGCGTACTTTGTTGAATTCAAAGAATCCTTTGACAATTACTGGGATGTTTGCGGATCTTGGTATGAAGAGCAGGGGATCAGCAAAGAAAGGTTCAAAAGCTTTCCTTTTGCCCAGGGATTTAATAAAGGGGATGTGATCGTGCTCTGGAGAGCAAATAAAGATAACCTTGAAGTAGGTGACATTTTAGTTTTTCAAAACGACCGGCCTCAACCGATCATCCATCGGATGGTGCAGATCGAGGAGGAAGACGGAAAATCTTTTTATCACACCAAAGGCGACCATAACCGCGGTTCTATCGCAGGAGAAGAGAAAATAGATCAAGGCAGGATTTATGGCAAAGGGTTATTTCGGGTGCCCTATTTAGGCTGGGTAAAGATATTGTTTGTGGAACTGGTACGGCCGTTAGGCTGGAATATCCAGAGATAGAAATTATTTTAAGAGTTCTAGTTTGATCTCGGCGATTTTTTGTTTGAGGAGTAAAGAATGAGTTTCTTCTGTTCCTAGATAATCTTTAAATTCTTCAAAATAATGGAAATCATTTAGTTTAGTGATATAAACGCCACGAGGAGTAGCAGTAAGGTCATGATAGCGGAAGGAAATATTATTGTTTTTTAGATATCGCAAAGATTCATCAAACAGATCCGGCCTTTTGCTTCGCCAATCATGAAGATCTGCTTCTACTCCGTCAACTACATACCAATCCGCTTTTCCGCCATGAGCAATTCCTACCACTGCTTTTTGAACAGCATATTTTTCAGTTAAATGATTCCGCAGGCCTTCATGGAAATCCATAGCATGAACACAAAAAGAAGTTGCCTCTGGAATATCATGGAGGGCAGAATCAAGATCTTTAAGAGAAGTATACTTCCCTATAATCAGGTTTAAATCGTGCTGTATTTCTTGGTCATTAGTCGGTAAAGCGAGAACTTGGCAAGGACGGCTTTCAAAAGAACCATAAAATGCTCTTTCTGTCGGGAACAAGAGATGCTCTTTATCATCGCAGAGGATCACTTCCGTTTCCTTGGGCCTTTCCAGCGAAATCTGCACCGGAGAGCCGTACTGCCGTTCCAAGGCCTTGATTAAGGAACGTATTTTCTTATCCATTGCTCTTACGCTAGCCCATGGATATAAATAGTTTATGCCTTTCCAATTAGATAAAGTATATAAAGAACCAGCTGATTTCTGGATAAAATAAACAATGGTTAAGATAGAGATAGGTGAGATATAATGTTCTGTCCGACATGTGGTTCAATATTACGGCCGAAAGACAAGGCCGGGAAAAAGGTTCTTTTTTGCAGCTGCGGCTTTAGCAAGGCTCCCGAAGAGGAAACCGCGGAATTGAAAGAGAAAGTAAAGGGAACTAAAAAGATCGAAGTGATTGAGCAGGTAGAGACTCATCCTAAAATCAAGACCCCTTGTCCTAAATGCGATAACAAAGCAGCATATTTCTGGACTCAGCAGACTCGGGGCGCAGACGAGCCGGAAACCAGGTTCTTTAAATGCACGAAATGTAATTATACTTGGAGAGAGTATTCGTAAATGGCTCTTACACCGGCAGAGATCCTGAAGAAAGTAGAAGTTAGTGTAGCATTTTCAAGCTGGAAAAAGAAGCATCCGCAAGGATATCTTTCTCATTTCTTTTGTCCGATCAGCCATGACTGTGAATTGAAAAGCGATTGGGAAATCGGATTTTACGATGCTGATTCGGAGAAGATGAGCGTCTTTGCCTGCGGGGAAGCAATTACCGTAAAAGAAAATGAAGATGAAGTGTTCAAGAAGCCGGAACAGAAAGTAGAAGAATTGAAGATCAAAGCAGTTGACACTTCTTATGAGAAAGCAGTTGATGTCTTTGCTGCGCAGGTAGAAGAATTGTTTCCTAAAGCCGGCCGGGGAGATGGTTTTGTCATCCTGCAAAATCTAGAAGGGAAATCGTTATGGAATTTTACTTTCATCACCAGTGACCTGAAATTCATCAACATCAAGATCAATACCAAAACCGGAGAAGTTGATTCTCATCTGAGTATGGATTTGATCGATAGGGGACAGTGAATATGAAAGAACCAGAACTTAGTCAACTCGCAGTCCTTGCCGATGCCTTAGTCGCTGACCCTAAAGGATATAAAGAACTCCTTGACGAAGCTCGACTGGATTCAACCATGTCGCATCGAGAACTGCAACATGCAATTGATTATTTAGAAAATTCATTTGATAAATACTTCAGTACGTCGCCTAGTAATAGACCATTACCTAAAACTTATGCAGATCTGCAATGCGTAGTAAATGACCTCTATGCGAAAAGAAGAATTGTGGCGCGGCACGCAGCGAACATGCTTTCAGCCGTATTAGATGATTGGGATACTAAAGGATATTATCAGGTTGCTGAAGACTACTAATTCTAACACTATAGTTTCCATATCAACAGTCTTTATATAGTTCAAGAAGCTTCTTTTTTCCACGATAGATGTTTAGTAAAAGAGGTAAAGAAGGATTCGTCCTTCTAACCTCTTTTTGAGTGCAAAGCGTTAAAAAGAGGTGATAGATTTTTGTCTAAAGACAGCCCCAAGATTTCTTTCAATGCGCAGAAGAAGTGCAAGAAGCTAGATTCATTCTTCGGTGAAAATAAAGAAGACGAGCGCAAGAAAGAAAATTAAAAAAC
Source organism: Nanobdellota archaeon (assembly GCA_030697505.1). GTDB lineage: Archaea > Nanobdellota > Nanobdellia > Woesearchaeales > GW2011-AR9 > JACPIL01. The sequence goes on from JAUYPX010000018.1 coordinate 47,603, forward strand.
CAAACCTATCATCTAAGGTTCTGCTGATAAAATTCTCTGGCCTGCTGTTTGGAATATTCGATACTTACTCCTGCATCCATATAGGCTAGCTTGACTCCCAATGAAGCAAAGAGATTTCTGAATTCCTCGCTTTCAAAATGCGGTTTAAGTTTGAGCTGGAATTCTAGGTTTTCAAATTTGCAGTTGTCATCTTTTTCCCTGTCGGCAAGACGCTGCATCACTTCAGCTGCATCTTTAATAGTGGGGATAGCCAAATAATCCATGGGATGTTCAGCACAATATTTATTGCCAGGGATAGACATGATTTCAGCAATGCTTAAATCTTCACCTACGTCTAAGGCGCTTTGCCTCTGGAAAGTGATGGAAGAGGAAAAAGATCTGCTTTGATAAACATCAATTCCTTTTTGCAGCAAGGGAACCAGGAGCTGCTCATAGAGGATATGCCGGTCCAGCGCATACGCTTCTGCCACTGCCCGAGGAGAATAGGAACGGCCATTTCTAGCAATCAACTCATTTCGGATATATCTTCCGATTCCGCAAAAAGTCGGCTCGGAAGTGATGACTACATCAAAATTCCCAATAAGATCAGTAGGAGAGGGATGGTAGTCATTATTTTTCCAAAACTCGTGGATGTCATAGACACGTTTCCCTTCTTTTTTTGCTTCTTCGACAAAAGTGCCCAGAAAAACCCCTTTCCCTACACCGTCTAACCCATCAACAACAACTTGTCTTCCTTTTTTCTGGTTCATTTTCTCACTTTCTCGCATAGGTAACAAAAGAATATCCTTGCTTATCCTCTCTCTTTTGCTCTTGCCATTGAGCAGGATCTATTTTTGGAAAATAACGCAGCTCCCGGCCTTCAACCTGCTGCTGAACCTTCGTTATTTCTAAAGATGTTGCATAGGGCATCGCTGCTTCATAGACCTGCTGTCCGCCGCCGATAAATACCTTAGAATAGTCTATGCCCTGAATCTGGAATCTTCGGTCTCCCAGATGATGGAGAGCTTCTTCCAAAGAACGGCTGATGTAGACATCTTTTTCACGGAAAGATACATCGCCAGTGAGAACTACATTCTGTCTTCCCGGCAGGGGACGGAATTTGGGAGGGATTGATTCATAGGTAACCCGTCCCATGACGATGGGGTAACCTACAGTCAATTTTTTGAAATGATCAAAATCGTCCTTGATCAGTTCCTGATTTTTTTTTCGGTCTTTATGCCAGGGAATATTTCCATCTACGCCGATAACATTATTTTCTGATACGGCTGCTATTAACACGATTTCCGATACTATTGCTGGTTCTTTCATCTAGATCTCCTCCTTTTAGACGGCAATATCAAACTTGATGAACGCATGGTGCTGATAATTCAACACTTTCGTGTCTGTGTATTTCCACTCAAAAATAGATTTGAAATTTTCAGTTTCAATTGACGGAAGTGGAAATGGTTTTCTGGTGAGCTGTTCTTTTGCTTTATCTTCATGATTGACATAAATATGGGTGTCAGCTAAAAAGCCAGTCAGTTTTCCTTCCTTGTATCCTGTTTCTTTTGCTAATAAATGAAGTAAGGTAGCATAACTAGCTATGTTGAAGGGAAGTCCCAGCATTACATCAATTGAACGTTGATTCCAGACCAAATTAAGTTTTCCGTCAAGTATATTCACCTGGAAACTATAATGGCAGGGAGGCAAACCCATCTGATATAATTGAGTGGGATTCCAGGAATTGACAATCATTCTCCTGTCGGTAGGATTGGTTTTAATCATAGTAACTAATTGGCTAAGCTGGTCAAAACCCTGTCCATCATAATTAACTCCTAACCCTTTATACTCTGCGCCAAAGTGCCGCCATTGAAAACCGTAAATCGGCCCTAAATCAGGTTCTTCTCTCATCCGCCGCTTGCTTTCTTGATCATGACCATACGGAACTTTTTCAGGATTAGCCCAATCATCCCAGATGTGGTTCTTTCGTTCCTGCAACCAGCGCTTGTCAGTCAATCCCTTGATGAAAAATTCTAATTCGCTGAAAACTCCCTCATGCCGCATTTTTTTTGTGGTCAGTAAAGGAAAACCATTAACCATATCGTGTTCAAACTTTTCTCCAAAAACGGTTAGAGTAGTTATGCCGGTGCGATTTTCTTTCCTGACCCCTTTTTGCAGAATTCTCTCTACAATTTCTAAATAAGCATCCATCGCTGAAGTAAGAAAAGTAATCTCTTTAAAACCATTTAGGAGTTGAGAAATAATAATTAAAATTCATTATTACTGGAAAGTAGAATTATAGCACTTCCAGCACTTTCTGCCGGCTCGTTTCCCCAGATTTTATGCGCACTGAAAGTTTGTATTCTTTCTTAAAATATTTTATCAATTCGATGTTTGCTTTTCCTTTTTCTGGAGCAGACTTGAGATATAATTTTAATTTTCCATTTTCTTCTTTCAATTCGGTTCTGCCGGACTGAGGAATGACTTTGATCTTCAGTCTGCCATTATCAATGTATTTATTGATGTCCATGGGCAGCCAGAGCACGGGAAACGTAGAGGCTGAGCCAAGACAGGAAGAAGGCGGCCAGAAGAACATTCAGCAAGGTTGAAGAGAGAGGATAAAACAATAAGGCTTTACGGATCGGCAAAAGAATGACCGTTGCCAGCAACGCGGTAACGGTAGCAAAGAAGGCCACCAGGAGTGCTTTTTTCCAGTTTTTCTTGAAGCTGCTGAACCCTGCGCCGATGGATTCCCAGATTTTATACGATTTCACGAAATGATCGTAGACTAAAAAGATGATCACCATAAATAACACCACCAGATAAAAGAGAGTTGCGCCATCCAGCATGACTCGGATATTTTCCATCAAGGCAGTATGAGTGATGTAAAAAACTGGCATGAGTTTTTCCGGAAGGCTGAGCAGCAGCAGCATGGCCAGTTTTACGACTAAGATTACTGCCAAGAAAAGTAAAAGCGGCACTAATAAGGAAAGGTTAAGCAGATTCCAGCGCCAGTAATTTTTGCTATTCACTCTTTTGCCCTGCAGATGATTCCAGATTCGGGCGCGGGAATAGGAGAATAAGAATACTGAGCCGATAAGTAAGACCACTAATCCGATCAATGAAGAGATCAGAAACCATTTCAAGGCGCTCATGAAAGGCATCAGCTGTTGAGGGCTTAAGGAGATGAGCATCTGCTGCAGTTCCTCAGTAGTACGTCCCTGCAATAGGGCAAGAGAACGCGCCTGCGTATACGAAGAAAACCAGGTGAAGACAAAAACGATAATGGAAATACTAAGCAGATCAATCAGAAAAGTACGCACAAACTCTTTTCCCAACCTGAAGGAATCAAGATATTGCTGTAGGTGTTTATTCATGTGAGTTCAGCATCTTTACGTTTTATAATCTTTTCTCTGCTCTTCTATCTCTATCCCTACCAGTCGGTATTCTTGCTTACTCCGCCCTGTTTCTGGGAAACGCTGGTAGAACCCTGTCCAGAGCGCTGCCAGTTGACTTCTCCGATAGAGGAAGTGACCGCACTGAAGCAGACATTATCTATTTTACCGAAACCGATGGCTGCTCCCTCACGCCCGGCTACATTCATGCTGATCGGCGCTTGATTCCAGACAATGCAAGCCTGGTCGTAGAGATTAGTTGAATATTTGATGATGACGTCCCGATCCGACGCGCCGTTCTGAAGTTGGATGGGCGAGGCAACATTGCCGTTAAGATTGTAGATGGGAGTAGCCTGCTCGCCTTTTTTGAGGAAGATGTTAAAGGATACGGCAACACCGTTTTCATCTTTCAAGGGCGTAAAGGCTTCATCCCGCGGAGCGGAAGCAGCCCAGGTTATTTTATAGAAATATCCTTTCAGCGGATTTTTACTGTCAGGAGCGCCATCACGATCTTCATCAGCATAACAGAATTGGTCTTTGACGCAGACCTGTCTTCTGTCGCAGATAAATTGTTGATCCGCTTCTTCATCCGGATTCTTGTGGCAGAGGATAGGAGTCGCTTCCTGAGAGCGTTCCATCTGTATTGAAGCGACCGCCTGATAGGTTCCGGAGATAGTTTTGATCACCGCCTTTCCTTCCGGCTCGATGTCTTTCCAGTGCAATTCATCATTTTCACAGATCGCGGAAGGGATCCAGTTAGATCCCAGCAAGGGAGCGAAAGCTTTATCCATACCGCTGCGCCAGTCCTTATAGAACGTTGCTTTTCCGAAGATAAGATTGCTGATAGCCGGATAAGATTTGATACTGTTGGTGACCGCGTAGATGGATTGGAGCGCACCTTGCGCTTGCGCTAAAGAACCTTGAGTGCTGGAATAACGATCGTCGGCTAATTTTTTGTTTTTTTCATTGGCAAGAAACTTATTGGCAACATCAACTCCGAGAGGTTCTTCTCCCTTGGGCTGACCCTCTAATTCCGCTGCTGCCCAATTCCCTTTTTCATCTTTGGTTATTAGGCCTTTATTTCCATCTTTATCTGTGACTTCAAATAAGCCAGTATATCCTTTTTCTCCTCGCTGAGCAGCAATTCCGCTTCCATCAGGAAGTATCGTTCCTTCCTGTCTTCCGGTAAGAGGATTGAAAAGTTCCTTATCTTCTAATTTACGATTTGCGCCAGTGAATTCACGATCTGCCCCGGTAGGAGTTTTATAATCATAATCGATTAAATAAGACTGGGGCTTTCCATCGGCATCGGAGATAGTGGCAGTACCACCGGTAGGAACCCAACAACCTCCTTTAGTAGAACATCCTGACTCGCCGTCTTTGTAATAATCAATTTTCAAAGATTGTGATTCCTGAGTTTTGATAATCTGCATGGTTTCTTTATCGTAATCTACAGCAGTCATAACACCATCCTTTAACTGCATAAAGCCAGAAGATTCACCTTTCTCGCCAGGGAGCTGGATTCCTTGCGATAAGTCGCTTTTGCTGTCGGCAATATTTTTATCTTTAGGGAATTTATAAGAAGCATCGCCGACTTTTACATTGCCACTCTCTGCTTCTTGGCTAATTAAGATTTGAGTATTTTTGATCAGGTATGTTTCAACTAACTTACCGTTTGCGAAACGATTTGCTTCCAATATTCCGTCTTCTCCTGCTTTCTTGTCAACAATTACCTCTCCGCCGCTGCCGCTCATAACTAACGTTCCCGCAGTTCCCGCACCCGGCCTTTCAAATATATTTTTTACTTTTCCTATACTTTTTTCAAACTGCTGGTAGCTAGAGCCGAGAGATTCTTGCAATTGAGATTTGGTATCCGGATTTATACCTGAAGCGGCTGCATTTTCTTGTAATTTTTGTAATGCCTGTGCTTCGGTTACTTTTACACCAGTTCCTTTGCTATTAACGATAAAATATTCCCCTTTACTGTTCTTAAAAACCGTTCCTTCTTTATGAAAGTCTTTATCTGTTTCCTTAGTCCAAGTAGGTATATTATTAGAAGTAGGAGTTGCCGCTGGTTGTTTTGCTGTTGTTGCAGTAGGTTGTTGTGATGAGGAAGTTCCTGCAGGAGTTGTTGATTTTGGAGTGGGCTGTGGCAATCCTCCCTTTACAAGATCAATCGGCACATTTTTATATCCTGCAGAATAAGTTGCTCCTTTAGTATCTACACAGCCGGCTTCAAGACACTCACATAATTGTCCCGAACACTGCCATCCTCCTGAGGAGGCCGCAGGAGTTGTAGATGGTGCCGGTTGCTGTTCTGGGGTACTAGGAACAGAATATTGTCCCTGCACCATATCTGTAATTGGCGCTGTTTTTCCTGAGCTATATTTTTTACCATTAACGTCATAACAAACCAATACGGAATGACAAGTACATACAGAGCCTGTACATTCCCATAACACGGCAGATCCCACCAACGGCTCAGAGCGGTCAAACCAGGCTTTACCGGCTCTTGCTTCTTTGCTGCCGAATAAGAACTGCCAGATCTTGCATCCAAGATTGCAATCTGCAGGAGCTTCACTAGAGGAATCATTTGTTTCTTGCGCTATCGCAAAGATGGAACTACATAAAAGGAAAAGTACCAACATCACAACCACTTTTTTCATCATTTTAGACTATTTTTATTCCATTTTTTACTGCTTCTTGCACTACACCTAACTCATTTTTTTTTCCACGAAATTCTTTGGGGGTTAAACAGACAAAATCAACAGGATAATCTAAATTCCACTTCATATATAGTTGAGGAGCTCTTTGTAATCTTCGTTTTCCAATAAATTCTTTTGAGACTAATAATAAGTCTACGTCACTGCTTCTTTTTGCTTTCCCTGTTGCACGGGAACCAAATAAGTACATTTTATCTACAGAAATATCATCTGATACTTCTTGGGCAAAACCCTTCAACGCTTTCACTAAAGCTGCTTTTTTATCCATATCAACACCTCTCCTGCCATTCCTAAGATTTCTTCTGCTTCATTCTTATTAATCTTGTCGGCAGGCAATTCATTACCTTCAGGATAACGAACTTCTACATATACTGGATTGATTTCCGCGCACTTCTTAACTATTTCTAAAGGAGCATTCACTTCTCTCGCTAACTTAACCACATCATGGATTCGTAATAATTCCCCTTTCTCTTTAAGATATAAAGATTTTAATGCTTTCTCTACTGCTTGCTGTGATAGTAATGCAGAAACATAATAATCTTTAGAGTTAAAACTATTCTTTGAGCTCTTTAAATCACGTTCCGCTTGTTTCCACCACACCTCAATTTCTCTTTTCATTTTATACTACTCCAAAGGTGCCGCCGACCGCGTCACAGTAATTCAATCCGCCATTCTTGAAGTCGGCGATGACTGTGGTCAGGAAGCCGGCAACACTTTCTATGATTCCTATAATATCCCAAATAAAGTAGGCGTAGCTGCACGCTGATGAACCCGTATTACTGACTGAACATAATGAACTGCATGTTACTATCGTTAAGGTATGGGCTATCGCAATAGGATCAGCTAAGGCCTTAGCCAATCCATTAATTATCTGATCGAAGAATTGGGAGAAGGGCAGGATATACCACAATTCTCCTACCACATATTTACAGACCAGCATATCTTCTAATTCTTCACACATGCTTACTGTCGCCAATCCTGATCTGACTTCATTCTCCAGGCAGACAATTTTCCTACATTTGATCTGCCTGAGCTTATCAAGATTCTTGATGATTCCAGGAATGCACAAACCGGCAATAGAAAGGAAGAGATTGTCGCGGATGTCCCGGGCAGGAAATGCTTCATTTTTTCCCAAAGGATCTCCCGGTGCTTTGAGCAATTCTATTTTGTACACTTCAAGGATAAATGACTGCCATTTCCCATACCAGCCTAGATCAGCTTTCCCAGTCGGACGACAGGATAACACTTGAACTATTTTATCAATAATATCGGAACCTTTACGCACTCCTTCTGATGCGCCGCTGAATCCAAAACAAGCGGCAGTCCGTCCAGCTTCTCCAATGCCGGGAATAACTTTAAAAGATTCAGTCCCTAATTTTCCTGCACTCTCAAATACGCCGATGATGGTTACTACGATATTGTAAATCTGCACTAAATAATCCACATACTTCAAAATATTAGCTAATACACCAATTATATCCCAGGCAGTATTGATATCGTCACGAGCATCTTTGATCACTTGCTCTAGATTCTCATCCTGCGCTCCTAAGGCGGAAAAGGCAAACGGCACCAGCACTTTCACCTGCTGCACTTCTGCTGCTCTGATGGCATTCTTGCCGACCTGAGAAAATATTTTCAAGGTACAGACATATTCGACTTCCTGTTTTACAAATTGGGTCTCTTCTTTCTGTCCGATCTGGAACATGGAACGCCCGTCAAACGGCTCAAACTCCACGATCACATTCGGCGTTGGCGCATAATCGCCGGCAGCAGATACGCCGCCGTATAATATAGCGCGGCTGATCTTCGGTGAATTGCTGTTAGTCTCCTCTTTCGCTGCTGTTTCTTTACCTGCAGCTTTCTTACTGTCAGCAGTAGGAACCGCACAATTGACTAATTGGATATCCAGCGCTTTTACGTCGCTGAGATCAGAACTCAAAGATACTTTGAATGGCAATCGGGTATAGGTAAGCTGGGTAGTATCTAAATCAATAAAGGCATTGGCGCCGCCGGCAGGAACAACTTTGCGCACTTCCCAGAAGTCAGGGTTTTCTTCCGTCGATAATCCCAGCAAATCGAGAGTGATAGAAGCTTGCTCTTTGCCGCTCTTGAATCTCTTGGCATTCTTAGGCTCATTTTCTGATAAAGGCCAGCTCACCGCATCATTTCCGGCGGTATCCTGCACTTGAACCGGAATTTCTACCCCGGATTCAGGACCACTTTTGATAGGCTCAGTCTCCAGCGCACATTCCCAGTGCCCTTCCATCCGTTTACAATCCTGATCGGTAAAGATAACCCAGCCATCTTCGTCAATAAAATCATTGGCCGGATATTTATTCTCTGCGTCCAACAAGAGATCCTGGACATTCACTAAAACCCGCAGGCCGCTGCTTTCCGAGGCGCGCAAGACAATCTTCAGTTTATCATTGCTTTGAAAATAATTTTTATCGCCAACTTCAGAGACGCCGAATATTTCCACCGCTTCTACTTTCGGACCGGTGTTGTCGACCACAAATTCATATTCCGGCGCAGCGCCTTCGTTGCCGACGTTATCTTCAAATCGGGATAAGCCGAAGGTTAATACCCCTTCATTGACATTTTCATCTACATCCCAATAGCATTCTAAAACGCCGGCCGTCTCCTGGCAGGCAGTCGGCTCAGCAAGATTGCTCAGGCCGAAGCCGACTAAATTAGCGCGGATGCCTTCTTTGCTTATGCCTGCGCCTTGGTCATCAGCTCGCAAAATAATTCTATTCTCGCCGTCTTTCAAATGACTTTTTCCTTCAAACTGCCTGGCGGTGCCAAAGAACTTGATGCTCGGAGCAGAATTATCGACTACAAAAGTAGAAGATAAACTTTTCTCAGCCGCATTGCCTTTGGCATCCGTAGCTTTTACTAAGATCGCTATGCTGCTGGCAGGATCAACTTTCACATCCTTCCAGGTGCAATGCCAGAGATCATCGATATCGGCATCAGCTTCACAGCTGGCGGCATCGCCGTCAAGATCAGCCTGCTGAGAGTGCCCTATCACCACAGGAACACTTTTTTCCACTACCTCAACTACAATATCGGTGGAAGAGGCAAACTCCCCGATGAATTTGCCAAATTTAGTGAAATTTAATTGGTTGCCGATCTGCGGCTTGATAAAGTCAGCAAAAAATGATACCGAAGAGCTGAAGGAGACATGGCCTAAATTATCTTCAGCGCGGATCTTCAATTTTTTAATTCCATCACCGCTTAATTGCTGGGACTGCAAAATTCCTTCAAAGCCAGCATCATTAAGGTAACTAAAGGTTTCTTTTCCTTCAGGAAGGTCGATAGCCTGAAGAACATTGGCAGTATCGCTGTCGATAATATCAATTTTCTTTAATCCGGCAGAGGGAAAACCTTCTTTTTTATCATTCACGGTGAAATCAAGCTTGACTTTCCCGTCTTTATCCTGGCTTACTTTTCCCGGAGAGAAAAAAATCTGCGGAGCTGAGCCGTCTGCTTTGATCACTTCGCCGGCGGAAGCGCTCTCTTGTTTCAAGGCGGCATTGAGGAAAGAGTAAATCACTTGGAAGGCATATTCTCCTTCCTGAATTCCATCAGTAAGCGGACTGATATATTTACACAATACTCCTAAGGTGCTGGGCGAACAGGAAGTGAAAGGAGCCTGATTATCGCCGATCTTAACTTTCACATCTTCCGGCTTGACGCTGGCATTACTGGTTCCTGCACCTGAGATCAACGCTTCCACGGTCCAGACGTCGCCTTGCGCATCAATATGTTGCTGAAGTGCTGCTTCACCTTCATTTTTGGTGATCTGCACAGATGAAGCCAAAGCACTGGCAGAATACACCGGCATGCTTAGGACTAGCAGTACCATAAACAAACCAGCCATGCTCCAGATGTTTTTTGCGTTTTGTGATTTCATTTTCTCTATTCAAATATTGGTTCTAATTGCGGCCGTAACTTTTGAGATAAATTTCCCAGCTCCGCCATGGTGTTCAAGTCTTCTAAGATACGCACATGTTCCTGTTCGGGAACTCCTTCTAAATTGAAAGTAAGGACATTGAAAGTGATCTTCCCGGCGCTGTAGAGCTGCTCCGGAGTGACCGTGAGATAGGTCTTCGGCTGATCCCATTGCAATCTTCCTGATAATAATTCATCGATAGCCTGCTGCTCATAAGTAAAACAGGTGATTAGGTTAGGACAGCGCTTTTCTTTAGGAATAATAAGAGGTTTTGAACTGGTCACTAAAGAAGTGACTTCATACACACCGGGGACTAATTCTAAAGAAGCAGTACCGTCTCCAGTCACCGTTGCAGCAGAAGAAAATTCTTCACTGAAAATTCCCGGAAGCGTATCGGAAACGCGCTTGAGCATGACTACAGCAGTTTCTTCTTTCGCAAGCGGCTTAGCCTGATTCAAAAATGACCAACTATGCTGCTCATGGAGAGATTCAGGAGCATAGGTATAGACAGAATTTCCGGGAGCAGCAAATAATCCCTGGGTGAAACATTCCCGATCCTGTCCCTCTTCATCAGCGATGCATTTTTCTAAACTCTTTTTACGAACGGACATATTTACAAATACTTTTTTGTGCAGAGGAACAACTACGTCGGGAACCCCGGCAACTGCATAGCCGATCGTTCCGGTGCTTTCTCTGAATCTGTAAGTATCGACAGGATAAAAGCTGGTTAAATATTCTGATTTGACAAAGGAAGCGACTCCGCCGTAGACGGCAGGATATTTGCTTTCCAATACGCCGTGATTATCGGTGCTTCCCATCTGGCAATCATCTTGTTCAGGGATAGAGAATCCAACCTGTACTGCTTCTAAAGGCTTAAGCTCGCTGCTGTCTACGACCACAGTTTTTACCAATCCAGTGTTGCGCTTGTCCGGATCGCAGACCATGCTGGGCTGCAATGCCGCTATCGGGGGAGGCTGGGTATATCCTTCAATAGGGACTTGATTGTTACGGAGATTTGCTTCTAAGGCAAAAGCAAAAGTGTATCCTCTGCCTTCAAGAGCATTAGGATCGCGAAGGGTAACTAAGACCGGATAACTTATATCGTACGTGGAATAATAACGATTTATATCAAGTGGTATTTTTGGCATGGGGGGAACTAGAGGGCCAATAAAAGTGCTAGGCTCGATATTGCCGCCCTTGTCATTCATATCAAAATAGGTATTCCAGCCAAAATAATCAAAGTTGACATCCATTCCCTGTGCGGTCTCCAAAGGAAGAATCATGTTATCATAATGTTTCTGGTAAAGGTCGCGCAGGCCAAGGATAGCCCCTTCTTCCTGCGAGTATTCAAAGCGGTAGAAATTAGTGCTTCCCAAATAGCGCAGCAATGGAACACTGGAAGACAACAAGCTTTCTGTTTTCAATTTGACCTCGGATTCCGCCCAGACCACCGGAACCAGAGAGTTAAACGTCATCTGTTCCATGGGCGGCAGGCGAGTGTGATCGACACCGGCGTAAGCAGTGATTAAGTCTAAAGCCTGTAATTCTAAGAAGCTGTGATTCTTTTCCACCGCAGCAAGTTCTGCAGCTGCATCATACATCTGTTTCAAGCGGATCGGCACAGGAACATAAAATTGATTCATTTCCGTCTCGGCATCACCTTTGCTGGCTTCAAGATCCATCTTCAGCCAGAAATTCACGCTTTGATCGGCGACCGTGACTTGCACTTCTTTCAATTCTTTGGAGCCTTCTTCCAGAGCAGGCGCTTCTATGGTAAATCCTTCGCTCTGCAGAGCAGCATAGTTGTTTAAGCATTCGCCGATATTTTCTTCTGCAAACCTGGACAATTGCGCTTCAATACTTAATTCAGGATCTTCGCGGGCATATAAAGCCGGCCTTTTAGAAGAATACGATACCTGCGGATTGGCGTTGGGCAGAACGTTGTAATGCCAATAGGGAACTTTGATCGGCTCTAAATCCAGGCCATCGGTATCAGTAGGATCGGCAGCGGAATATTTCCCGGCTAATTCCGGATAGATGTAGCCGCCCTGCTGGCCTAAGACTAACAAGCCCCGCCTTCCTATCTGGGCCAGACAATTTTCTGTATACAATTGCAGCGGCTGGAATTCCTGAGGGACAGCAGCGACAATGGGTTCGCCGGCAGCGGTAAGCTCTTCTTTGGTAGTGACTTTAGTGATATACAGAATTCCCGAAAAAACGAATAAAACGATGATGCCGATGATGATAAAAATAGTGACCTGTCCCTGTTTAGCCGGTGGAAAGATTTTATGATTAAAATTACTACTAAAAGTACTACTAGAGCTACCTCTTTTTTGCTTCATTCTATCAGCTATGAGGAAAGAATGAAGGTATATAAAGATTACTAAAGCTCAGGCTTATTTTGAAAAGTCGCCGCCATGGCCAAGAGGCGAACCGAGCTAAGCTAGGCGTAAGCTAAAAGTTTAAGTTTCTTTTTCTTACTTTATTCAAACGGGAAAAAGACGAGGTGAGCGGCCAAGGCGACTTTTTACGAATTATGATACGTTGCTACTACTTTGCCGTCACGGAGTTTTTCAATCTTAGAAGGTTGTTCGATTGGCTGGTAGTCACGTTCGACTAAGTGAGTTTTAGGATGATGACTATGAAAATTTCTTCCAAAGCCTTTTTCAGCTTCTTTTTTACCCTTTAAAATATATGCTCGAATAGTATCTCCAGCTTCAAAATGAGGCCAACCATTGAATTGTAGTTTTTGAACAAGAGGTAGTTTTTGAACAAGAGAATCACTCTTCACAGATAACTCCGTATGCAAAAAATGACCTGTCTTATAGGACGAGATAGGAGGACCACCGTAACGAACTTCTCCATCGGTAGCACGCCCAGTTCTTTGATAAAAATTAACGCTCTCAACGACGCATTCCAAACCAACGGTTAATTCTTCTTCTGTTTTTGCTTTTGCACGTAATTCTTGGTCGTATTGTTCTGCTTTCTGTCGTGCGCTTTCAAAGAGATCATCAAAAGTAACATCTTCAATTGGTCCAAGAATTTTATCTATCTTTTGTTTGTTTTCTTTCTCTTCATCATTAAGAGGCCCTAAAGCACTTTTTTGTTTTTTATCCACATCGAGAATGTATGGAGAATTGTTTAAATTATTTATTGTTTTCAAGAATATATCTTACTATTTACTACTTACCGCACTTTCGCCCCATCATTAACCGTATGCACTCTTACTTCTTCCAAAGATGAAATCAGCTTCTTGCCGGCATAGAATACTTTACCGGCTTGTACGGTCATGTTTACTTTCAGGAATTCGTCAAAAGTTATCTCTGCATGCACATTTTCCGTACCTTCAAAGTGAACTTCTTCCCCTGGATCGAGCTTCTGCACTTCAAGAATAGAAACATGTGCGCCATCGTCAGCAGCTAAAATCATGGCTTCACTCATCTCCCCGCGCAGTTTGGCCGGCTTCATGTTGGCGACAAAGATCGCTTTTCTTCCTTGCAAAAGATCTTTGGAGAAATGTTTCTTCAAACCGGCAACTACCTGTCTCTTACCAAGTTTGCCAAGATCAACGCTCAACAAGTACAAGCTGTCGGCATTGGAATGGTCTTTCACTTCCAAGATTTTTCCCACGGTCAATTGCAGGGGAAAACTTTCTTTGCGGACTATTTCCACTTTGTTCACCAGCAGCGGCACTTTGTGAACTTTTCCTTTCCATCTGAAATTGATATCGCTAAAGACAAGATTCTTTTCTCCCAGGACGCTGAATACTTTTGCACTAAATTCAGGAAGCACGGGGTTGATCAGGATAGCTAAATTCCTGGCTAGATTGATGCACCAGGAAACTGCTTTCTTGGTTTTTTCATCATCTTTAGATTTCCAAGGTTCTGCTTTCTGGAAGTAGGCATTGCCTAGATCAGCAACAACTAAAATATTTTTCATGGCGGCGTGGTAGTCTTGCGCCAGGTAATTCTTCTTGATTTTTTCCGACAGAGATAATACTTTTTTAGTTAAGGCCTTGTTTTCCGCAGCCGCTGGAAGCAGAGGATAATTTTTTTCCGCGAAAGTAAGCGACCGATAACAGAAATTACCTAATTTGCCGACTAAGACGTTATTTACGACCGCGGCAAATTCATCGAAGTTCAGGTCTACATCAACTACCTTGCGCTGCAAGTGGCTGGCATAGTAAAAGCGCAACGCTTCCGCGCCATAGAGCTTATGGAATTCTTTGGCGGTAAAAAAAGTTCCCCGCGACTTGCTCATCTTTTGGCCATTGACGGTGATAAAGCCATGCACGGTTAATTTTGGCAGAGGGATGCCCATAGCCATCAACATGGCCGGCCAGAACAAGAAATGAAAGTAGGAAATATCTTTGCCGATAAAGTGCTGTGCTTTTCCACCCTTCCAGTAATCTTCCCAAGCGCAATTTTTTTGTTTTTGATTTTGTTTACCACAATAATTCTGAGTGGAAGAGAGGTATCCGATCGGCGCATCCAGCCAGACGTAGAAATATTTCACTTCACCGCATTCTTTCTTGCTGTCAGGAATTTCGAAACCAAAATAAGGCGCGTCGCGGGAGATGCACCAGTCTTCCAACCCTTTGTCCAGCCATCCCTTCAGCCAGTTTCTCACTTCCGGCTGTAAATCGGCCCGCTTGGAGTTGATCCATTTTTTGAGCTTGCCGGCAAATGCGCTTAATTTGAAAAAGTAATGCGGGCTGGATTTGATTTGCGGAGTTGTCCCGCAGATAGAGCATTTAGGATTAAGTAAATCCGTACCTTTCAGGACACTGCCGCAGCCTTCGCAGATGTCACCGTACTGGTCAGCGGTGCCGCATAATGGGCAGGCGCCGCGGATATAACGATCGGGAAGTGATCTCTGGCAGCTGGGACAGTAAATAACGTCCATATTTTTTATGTAGATGTATTTCTTTTTCTTGAGCCCGGTAAAGAAGTATTCAGATAATTCTTTGTTTTCTTTGGAATGGGTCTTATAAAAATTATCAAAGGAAATCAAAAAAGAAGCGGCATCCTGCTGATGTTCTTTCCAATACTTTTCAACAAATTTTTCCGGCTCCAGGCCTGCTTTCCGGGCATTTATTTCTATAGGGGTGCCGTGCATGTCAGAAGCGCAGATGTAGAGAACTTCTTTTCGTAAAGACCTGAGAACCCGAGCGTAAATATCTGCCTGTATAGCTTCTAAAAGAAATCCTATATGCATAGGGCCGTTGGCATAGGGCAGCGCTGCGGTAATGACTGTCTTTGAAGGTGATTTCATCAGCTCTTTAAAATGAAGAAGTTATTTAAAGTTTGCTGTGATCTTTATTTCAGGGACGGAGGCCCCGGCTGTCCAGGAGGCAGTACTATTTCACAGTTACAACCGATGGTATTCCCAGATTTATCTGCCTTACAATTTTTGACGCTAGGCATACGTAAGTACGTTACCACTTGATCAGCTCGATTTATTTCTGTTTCACTGTCGGCATAATAACAGGAGATGGCGCTTTCAACGCATCGAACATCGACGACTTTTAGGGATTGAAATCCCCATCCCTCTGCTAACTTCCAATGCTGTTCGGCAGCGGACTCTAAAGCGGAGGGACATTCCTGAAAGAAAATCTTTTCACCTGATCTGATAGCAGCCGCCACTTTCGCTTCTTGCGCAGACGAGGCTAACTGCCTCGTTTCTTCAACACGCTGCCGGATAGCTTCCCCAGCTATTGTCTCTAAGTCAGTAGTGCGCTGAAGAATATATGCGGTAATGCCTAGAAGGACGATAATCACAAACACGGAGACTAAAAACCAATGATGCCGGGAAGATTTTCGCACAGGTTTTTTTTGTTTCACTATCTGCTGCCTCTTTTAAGCGAAAGAAAAGAAAAGAGGTATTTAATGCTTTCCTCTTTGTTTTGCTGAAGTAGTATCTGGATATTTTTTCCCTTCACTTCTCAAATTTCTTTCCTAGATTCCATTTCTGCCCTGCCCCGCTCAACAGCAAACTTACATTCGCCAGCAGGAGAAGAAGAACGAACTCATACCCTCCATTAAGAATGGAAAATCCTTTTGGTAAATGAAACACCAGCAGGGCAGTCAGCATATCGATTGCCAATAACAAAGCCGCGTATCTGGTAAAAAGACCGAGCAATAGCGCAGCACCGCCAAGAGTTTCTACTAAAGCGACCACCCAAGCGAAGAACAGGGCAACTGGAATCCCTATGCCGACAAAAAAGTTTGCCGTTCCGCTTATCCCTAAAGCAGTAGGCCCTATGTTGAATAATTTCCCGACTCCGTGAACGAAGAAAATAATTCCTACCCCCAAACGCAGAAAAAGGGCGCTCCAAGATGCATATTTTTTAATCATTCTGTCTAACATTTTTCATTACCTCCTTTTTATACTAAAAATCCTTGATTTTCGAACAGAAAATCAGGATTTTGGTATATACCAAAGGAATTAGTTTGTTCGAAAACTAATTCCTTTTAGTATATTCCACCATCTCAAGTTCTTCCAAGGCAGCATCCAAATCGTCAGGATATTGCGCCAGTACCTCTTCATCGCTCGGTCCTGAAACAGGCGGCGATTCTGAAATTTCTTGCTGTTCTATGCATCCTGTAATAATAAAACTCGAAAAGAGTAAGAGGACTATTACGAGCATTGCGGTAATTTTCATGCTTCTACTTTCACCTTTTTCATCAATTCAATCCACGCTTTCCGCGCTTCCAAGATAATCGTGCGGCGCTCTTCCTTGGTTGTCGCTTGGTTAAATGCCAATTTTGATTCCTCCATCGTAACTACGAATAAAGTAACATCGTCCTCGCTTAATTTTCCCTCTTCCATAAGCTCTTCTGCCTCTTCTTCAAGGTTGTAGAGCCTGAATTTAATTAAGCCATACGCTTTCTCGCGCAGTTCCTGATTGCAGTTTTCGCGCTTTCCTGCATCTAAGGCATTGCAGTTTGCTTGTTCGGCAAGAATTTCACCTAACTTGAGCTGGCGTTTCACGCAGGCGATCCTTGAAGGGCCGTTAGGAAAATCCCAGCATTCCTGCACTGCCCTATAGACTTGTAAACAGGTTTCTTGATCACTTCTGGCTTTACATTCCTCGGGAAAGAAATTTTCATATTCATCGGCCTGCTCTTCCCGCAATCGCAATCTGCATCGTACCCGATCAGCTAAATCAATATATCCGCCGCATTTTAGTTTCTTTCCAGTCTCTTCTACTGCTACCGCTTTTTCCTCTTCTAACTCTTTACGGCAAGCAATCTTTGAGTAAGTGTAGTACTGGCCTATACATCGAGGATGGGAGATCTGCACTGTTTCAAGCAAGGGAAGAAGCTCTGTTTCCACGGTAAAATTATCTGATGACGTTTTGGTGATTTGGAAGTTCTTCAGCTCAGAAGAGATCGACGCTTTAGAACGCTTGAAAAGGCGCGAGGAATCCTGCTGCTTGAATTGGTATTCCAAATCTTCCGGAGATGTTCCTATACCGCCTAAGAAAAATCGAACTTTCACTTTACCTTGGATCTGCTGGCAGTCCTGCGCCTGCAACTTCATCAAGGTACAACTGAAGGCAAGACCTGGACAAGTGACATCTTTATCGCCATATTTGGGATCCTTCACTATATATGCGCCGGCTTTAACCAACAATGCTTCATCTGAAGTAAATTTGCTGCTCCTCCAGCTGCCGGAAACTATTTTCTCATTTCCATCCGGATCGTCAATGGTAACTTCCCATTCTGCTCCACGGGTGAAACTAAGCACACCGGTGTCGCTGCATTTTAAATCAGAATAAGGGCTTGTGCTCCCCCCACCGCTGCCGCTCCCACCGCCACCACCACCTCCTCCACCGCCGCCCCCGGCGGCTAAGACTAGGGCTATGGAAAACAGAAGAACAACAACGTAAATCAATGATTTTCTCATTCTATCACTGCAGATTATTCCTACTGTATAAATTATAACTATTTAATTTTTCCTAATATTCCCTTGATCTTTTTGAGCTTCTTGGTCACCGGTATTATCTCCTTACAATGCTGACAGGCAACCACAAATGATTGAACTCCTTTGTAATTTTTTCGTTTATATTGCGCAGTTGATTCTCCTTCCTTTCCACAGTACGGACAAGTGTATTTGGCTTGCAACTGCAGACTTTCTTCATGTTCTTGCTTCTGTTCGATGTAGCCGCAGGCAGGACAGACATATTCTTCTGCACGGGTTTTTACTTTTCCTTTCACGACCGGCTTGCCCATCTTGGCTTTCTTGCATTTTGGACAGTCTTTCCGATACACCCAGGCGGTAACTTCGCCGTCATCGATAGAACGATTGGTAAAATAGATGCATTCATCCATTGATTGCGGAGTTCTTAGAGTTATATATTTCACCTTTCCTCTGAGATTTTATCTTCTAAACTATTTTTTATACCTTCAATACTAAAACCTCCCAGCTGATTGTTGAACACATACAATAAACCTTGTGGAGGAAAATCTTCTGTATTTAAAGAGATACTAATTACTCTAGCTTTATATTTTTTACAAAATGGATTGACGTATAGCTTATCTTCTAGTACAAGGGAAACAAACTCATTATATTTTAGGGATGGTTCGTAGATCTCTGTTGTCATTCAATCAACCTTTTCACTTCAATAGATATTGCTGGTTTGTTTAACCTGATATATCTCGGACATTCGGTCCACGGCAAGTTATTATGCTTGCAGTAGTTTATAAGACTTTCTTTCTGAGAAAGTTCAAAATGCGAAGTCATTTTGTTAGTTTCTTTTTCTGTTTGATTTTTATATTTGACTACGACCACAAAACCGAGATCATTTCTGTGGACAAGATCAAAGTTCTTCAGGTCTTTGATAATCTTTTTTCTTTTCTGGGTAAGAAACAAAATTCTTTCGGGAAGTTCCCGGATTTTTTGGAGAATTATCTTTAATGATCCTATTTCGGTTAGTACAGCTATATCCTTATTTACTTTTTCAAATAACGCTTTATCTTTGCAGGAAATAAATCCTCCGGCTTTCGCTTCCACTAACTTCCATTCTCCGAAGCTGCCTACCAAAACATCGGCATAACTGCCATCACATAATTTTGTTCCGATCGAACCAGAGACATCCATGATAACCAGACAATTATTTGTTTGGCAGAGAGAATAGATTTCCTTCATGGGCTGTTCCGCAAAATAACCGCCTGGATTCTGGTAAAGAAGCGCGCCGCAGGAATATTCTTTTAATTTGTTTCGCAGATCCTGCAGGTTTATTTTTGCGTCGTCGCATTTTACTTCAATAACCTTGAGGCCTAATTTTGCTGGTATCTTAGGATAGCTTAACCAGCCGCCTTCTTCAGGGATGAGAACAGTTTTATCTTTTGAAACAAGAGAAAGAGCGGCCGCTATAGCGGCATCTCCCCGAGGGGTTATTTCTACATACTTATGACCAGTCAATTTCTGCAGTGCTGAGATTATTTCTTCTTTTATTTCTCGTCTAATCATAGAATAAAGAAAACAGCAGGTTATTTTTAATGCTTGCGGCGGAATTATTTTTTGGGTGATCTCTTCTGTTTTAGTTCTTTCATTCCCACCCCAAACTTCAGCGCCAAAACTAATCTCTGCATCACTTTTCTTTTATTCGCAAACCCGAGCAGGCTTGATTTTTCTACCACCGGAAGAAACTCAAGATTCTGGTCAGACAATTGCCTGTACGCGGCGTAGGCAGAATCGCTGCCGCGAAGCGCGCTGATCTTAGAAAGAGGAAGAGCCAGCTGCTGGAGAGAGATCATCTTCTGCATTTTAGCGGGGATGGAGGTAAGGTTTTTGAGATCGAGAATGCCAGAGAAAGAAGGATCTTTTACCAGATACAATTCTTCATCGCGGTCCTGATATCTCTCCAGAAATTCAGAGAAACGCATGGACGGTTCCAGAACAGCATACTCTTTTTGCATGACTTTCTTAACGTTAATCCTGCTGAGTACATCTTTGACCAATACCTGCTCATAACTCGCTCCGGCAATGAAGTAGAGGAATCCGCCCAGCAGGACCGGCCATAAGCCTCCGCCTGAGCCGCTGGCGATGCTTATCAAACCAAACAAGATCAGGAAAATAGCGAAAGCTCTTCCGCCAAGAACAGCTATGCGTGTCGCTTTCTTGATATCTTTGTAATATGAGTGCAAGATGGCGCGGAACGCTCTCCCTCCATCAAGGGGATATCCAGGAACGAGATTGAAAAGAGCCAGGATCAGATTGAGCTGGTATAAGTAAAAAGTGATGGCGGTCCAAAAGAGATTTCCATTCAAAAAATAGATGAGATAAAAGATGCCAAACAAGAGCAAGGAAAATAACGGGCCAGCGATGGCCATCAAAAATTCTGTGCCGGGCTTGAGATCCTCATCATCAATGCTGGCCACACCGCCGAAGAAAAAGAGAGTGATGCTTTCTACTTTTATCTTTTTAGCTTTGGCAACGAGTGAATGGCTCAATTCATGCAGCAGTACCGATGTAAATAGTAAGAGCACGGAAATGATCCCCATAGTCCAATAGGTTTTGTTTTCCAAATCAGGGAAGTATTTCGGGAAAAAGAAAGTGGAAAGATCCCAAGCCAGCAGCGCAAAGACAAACCACCAGGAGAAATGCAGCTGCACGTCTATGCCGAAGATACGGAATAATTTAGTGGTGCCGCGCATTATCTAATACCTCTTTTTTGTACAATAAGACTAAGAAGAATAAAAACTTATCCTTTCACATTACCGATCGGCTTCAAAGCGACAACTGGCCGGGTGAT
Organism: Nanobdellota archaeon; assembly: GCA_030697505.1. Lineage (GTDB taxonomy): Archaea > Nanobdellota > Nanobdellia > Woesearchaeales > GW2011-AR9 > JACPIL01. Next base: position 68,417 of record JAUYPX010000018.1, read on the forward strand.
TCCGGCTTTATCTAAGGTATCAACAACCACATCAATGTCTTTATACGCTGCGCCTGCTTCTTCGGCCAAACCAGCCATAGTCACGGCATGGACGTAAATCCCTTTCTTTTCCATGTCTTGCTGCAATTTATCGCCGCGGATCTCGCGCTTGGCTTTGGCTCTGCTCATAGTACGGCCGGCGCCATGGGCGGTGGAAGCGAAGGTTTCATCTGCGCCGTCAGTCCCTAAAAGTAAATATGATCCGGTTTCCATGCTGCCGCCGAGAATGACCGGCTGGCCGATCTTGGCATATTTTTTGGGAAGTTCAGAAGCTCTAGATGGACCAAAGGCGCGGGTCGCTCCTTTCCTATGCACCAGTAATTCTCTCACTTTTCCATTGATGGTATGTTTTTCTAATTTAGCGATATTGTGAGCGACGTCATACACTAAGTTCATCTCCATCTCTTCTGCGCTTTTAGCAAAGACCTGGCTGAATACTTTACGGATTTGATGAGTTATTACCTGCCTATTCGCATAAGCCATGTTGGCCGCGCAGGCCATAGCTTTGTAATAGTCCTGCCCTTCTGGAGAGTTGAAAGGCGCGCAGGCCAGTTCTTTATCGAGAATTTCAATACCATATTTAGGCATGACTTCTAAGAATAATTTCAGGTAATCAGTACCGATCTGATGTCCGAAGCCGCGGCTGCCGCAATGTACCATGATCACAATCTGGCCGGGTTTGGTGATGCCCATGATTTTAGCGGCATTTTTGTCGTAGATATTTTCAGCCTTGACTTCTTGAATCTCTAAATAATGATTTCCGGAACCAAGAGTACCGAGTTGGTCAAATCCTCTCTTCACTGCTTTGTCAGAAACTTTGCTGGAATCGGCTTGAGGAATTTTTCCTTGACTTTCGATGTTTTCAATATCCGAGGGCCAGGCATAGCCTTTTTTTAAACACCACTGCGCGCCATCGCGCATAACTTCTTTGAATTCTTCTTTGCTGACTTTGACAAATCCTTTGCAGCCGACACCGGCAGGAACAGCTTTGTAGAGTTCGTCAACTAGTTGATGAATGCGAGGTTTTACTTCATCTATAGTAAGGTTGGTGGTTATTAATCTCATCCCGCAGTTGATATCGAAACCGATACCTCCTGGGGAGATGACGCCGCCTTCCTTTGGATCAAACGCAGCTACTCCGCCGATAGGAAATCCGTAGCCCCAGTGGCCGTCCGGCATGCAATAGGCATATTTCTGGAGACCGGGCAAAGTCGCTACGTTAGCGATCTGGTTAAAAACACCCGCATCCATATTTTTCATCAATTCATCGCTGGCAATGATTCTGGCCGGAACGCGCATCCCTTTACGATATGATACAGGAAGCTCCCAGGTAGTATCATTGATACGCTTGATCTCCTTGGGCGGCCCAACCGGCTGTTCTTGAAAGTCTTCCATAGGCGATACAGAACGAGAATTATTTATAAGGTTTGCTTATGGTTTCGAAAGTGTGTTATCCCGAAACTATTTCCCTACGATGAGTTATCTGGTGGTATGAAACTCACCAGAGCCAAACTCATCGAGACTATACGACGTAAAAATGAGGGATCGACAACATATCAAGCCCGCAAAATTGCGGGCATTTCCATACGCAGGGTCAACCAAGTATGGAAAGAGTACCAGATGACTGGTAAAATACCTGAAATCGGGAAGAA
>JAUYPX010000019.1 GCA_030697505.1 Nanobdellota archaeon
CCAACCTGGCCCACTACCCTGGGGATTCCTAAGATCCTTTTCAGAACTTCTGAGATAGTAAAAGCTAGCAGAAGCGCTACTAAAATCATGATAAAGGGGGACACCATCTTTTCAGAGAGGTATAGTTTTAGTCTTTTTTAAGATATCGGATTATAATAGCGGTAGTAAGTAATTAATATAAGTTCCGCTATTATATTCGAAGGAACAAACAGATTTTATTAATTACTTTGTTCCTTCGTTATAATATAGCGACAGCGGTAGAGAAAACATTAAATAACCTCTTATTGCCGAGCAGAGCATGGTTACCTCAGTCCGATCAGGAAAAGCAGGGCTTCCTCCCGGTACCTTGATGCACATCGGGGAAGCAAAGAAACATACTCCTAAAATTTCAATTCTGGATTATAATGAGCATAAGTTTGAAGAAAAGATAGCTCAGACCGTAGAAGAATGTTTTCCCTTCCGGAGAAAAAAAAGCATAACTTGGATTAACATAGATGGGATTCACGATTCAAAAATAATTCATGATATCGGTAAACATTTCGGATTTCATTATCTCCTTCTGGAAGACATCATGAACAATGAGCAGCGGCCGAAGATCGAGACCTTTGAAGATCATATTTTTATCATCCTCAAAATGCTTAACTATGAACAGAAGGAAGTGGTTACCGAACAGATAAGCATCATCATCGGAAGAAATTTTGTTATCTCTTTCCAAGAAACGGAAGGCGATATTTTTGATCCCATCCGAAAACGGATACGGGAAAACAAGGGAAAACTGCGAAAACGCGGTCCTGATTATCTCGCCTACTCTCTAATTGATGCCATTGTTGACCATTACTTTGCCGTTTTAGAAAAACTGGAAGAAGAGATCGAAGAAGTGGAAGAATCCATCACCCGCCCAACCGCAGAGACGATTAAAAACATGCATCTGCTTAAACGGCAGACCATCTCACTACAGCGTTCCATCTGGCCTTTGCGAGAAGTGGTCAGCGGCATGATCCGTTCAGAGTCTGCACTTCTCAAGAAAACTACCGCCATCTACCTGCGGGACGTGTACGACCATACCATCCAAGTCATGGACACGATTGAAACTTTCCGTGATATTCTTTCCGGCATGATGGAAGTATATTTGTTCAGCGTCAGCAATAGGACCAATGAGATCATGAAAGTCCTGACCATAATTGGGACCATTTTTATCCCTTTGACCTTCATAACCGGAGTGTATGGGATGAACTTTGATTTCATGCCTGCTCTGGCTTGGGAATACGGTTATTATGCAGTGATGATCGGGATGCTGAGTATTATCATTTTCTTACTTGTGTATTTCAGGAAGAGAAGATGGATTTGAGAGAACAGAAAACTTATATAGTGTAATATCCCTCTTTCAAAAGGTGATAGGAAAAAAATTTCTAGCAGTTGCAGTGGTCCTGCTTTGTATTCTCCCCCTAAGCATCGCTCAGGATGAAAATCTCTTCGATGATGGGGTAAAGCTCAAGACCAGAGCCATGTCCGTGGTCATGGTTTCTAGTATATTAGTCACGGCAGTAGTTATCCTGGCCATCATCTCCAGGCGGAAAGTCGGCAATCATAAAAAAATGCTTTTTTTCTTGATGGTCATCCCGGTGATAATCGCAACCCTGTATGCGGCCGGCACCACTATTTATTTGAATAAAATCTCTCTGACCAAGGGGCCGGTGCATTGGCATGCTGATTTCGAGATATGGGACTGCGGTGAAGAAGTAGATTTACGCGATCCCCAAGGCTTGTCTAATCGGGTGGGGACGCCCGTTTTCCACGAGCATGATGATTTCCGCATCCATGTGGAAGGCGTGGTGGTAAAAAAAGAAGATGTCGCTTTAGATAATTTTTTCAAGGTTATTGGCGGAACATTGACTCAGAATTATTTACAAGTTCCTACTGATGAGGGGATGGCGTTTTTACACGATGGAGATTTGTGCGACGGCAAACCCGGTAAAATCCAAGTTTTTGCGTATAAAGTAGTGAATCCACGAGAGCATGGGCAATGGGCGTACACCCAAGAGAAGATTGAAGATTTTGCAAAATATTTTTTATCGCCCTATTCAATGGTTCCGCCAGGAGACTGCATCATCGTCGAATTTGGCCAAGAGAAAGAGAAGACCGATAAAATCTGCACTACTTATGAAGCGGCGATAAGCCAAGGTGAGCTGCATGGCCGTTGAGGCAACTTTACCGACGTTAATTACCGTAGTGACCACGGCAGTAATAGATTCCATCAATCCCTGCGCTATCGGCGTGCTCATTTTGATGATTTCAGTCATGCTTGGCGCAAAGCAATCGACCAGCAGGATGATTCTTCTTGGCGGCCTGTATATTTTCTCGGTCTTTGTTGTTTACTTGCTGGCCGGGTTTGGGCTTCTGTATTTCCTTTCCACTATACCGCTTTGGGTTACTGAATATCTTTCCATCACCATAGGAACGTTGATTGTCTTTGCCGGGATTTTAGAGATAAAAGATTTTTTTTGGTACGGACGATGGTTCTCTTTAGCTATCCCTGGGAAATTCATAAAAAGGCTTCACCTCATGACTAATCGCACTACTATCTCCGGAGTTATGCTGTTAGGAGCATTCGTCTCCGCAGTAGAGCTTCCCTGCACCGGCGCGCCGTATTTGGCCATCATCACTCTGCTTTCGCAATATTTCGATTTCAATGCTTTCCTGCTGCTCATACTGTACAACATCATCTTTGTCCTGCCGCTCTTATTCATACTGCTCCTGGTCATGGGGGGCATGAAACTGCACAAGATCAAATCCTGGAAACAGCGCAATAAACCGTACATGAGGCTGCTGATGGGCTTGCTGTTAGTGTGGCTGGGATGGATGCTGATGCTTATAGCGAACGGAACGATCAATTTTGGGTAGACTTTTCTGAGATATCTTTTTAAAGCACCGCTGAAATCATAACTAAACCATCGATGTGGGTAGTTGCTTACCTGAAGATGGAAACGTGTTATTACAAAGACACTAAGTTCACCACTCATGACGGCAGACGGCCATTTTCGCTTTGCTCAAATGTCCTATGCGCCACCCCGTAAGGGACGTCCCCCGGCGCATCTGCGTCATGTGAATTACGAAAAATAAACAAACCAATGGAGGCAAAATACAATGTCGTTATACAAATACGTACGTGAAGCGTGGAGAAAGCCACGAGAAAATGCTCCACTATGGAGAGAAAGACTTCTAGCCTGGAAACAAGAAACAGCTACTACCAAAATAGAACATCCTACCCGGCTGGATCGAGCACGTTCTTTAGGTTATAAAGCTAAACAAGGATATATCGTGGTCAGGCAACGAGTTTCCCGCGGAGGGCACACCCGGCCGCAGATCAAAGGCGGCAGGCGGCCGAAGCGCTTTGGAACCAGACTCACTTTACATAAGAGCTATCAAGTGATCGCGGAAGAAAGGGCGCAAAAGAAATATGAAAACATGGTAGTCCTTAACTCTTATTGGGTGGCCCAGAATGGAGAATTTTACTGGTATGAGATCATCTTGGTCGACCCGGAACATCCAGTCATAAAAGCTGATCCTCGGATCAACTGGATATCTGCCCAGAAGAACAGAAGCAGAGCCTTCCATGGAGTTACCTCAGCTGGTAAGAAGTCCAGAGGAATGATGGGCAAGGGCAAAGGGCATGAGAAAGCACGGCCGAGCCGCAGAGCGCATCTACGGATGCAGTAAGCCTTTTTTTTCTTTTATTTTTAATTTCATTTCTTTTTAAGATTTAAGCTCATTCTACGCAAATCTTTATATAGGTTCATTTCTTAACTCCACTCGATGTCAAAAAGAGGCCTGGAAAAAGTTTTTCTCACTTTTTCAGCCCCCAACGAAAATTATAAACAATAATTTTCGAGGGTGCAAAAAGCTTTTGCTTTTAGGCACTTTTTTCAATCACTCACAATGATTTCAAAAAGAGGACAAGTGACCATTTTTTTAGTGATAGGTATAGTCATTTTGCTCTTAGCAGCGTTATTCTTTTACCTCTTCGGCCAGCTTAAAGAGGCACCTTTGGAAGTGGAATTGGAAGAATCACAAAAATATCTTGGCGTTCCTGGGGCAGTGCAGTCTTTTGTGGAAGATTGTGTTGAAAAGACGGTTGATCCGGCAATCTATCTGCTGGCCATGCAAGGCGGGGTGATTTATCCGGAAAAGGATAGCCTAATTTTGTTAACTGATCACGGCTTAGTCAATTATGCCTGGATGAACGGAATAAATGGCCTTTCTAAAGAAAAAATGGAAAAGGATTTGGCTACCTATATTGAAGAAAATATCGATTTCTGCTTAAGGAGATTTGAAACTTTTGAGAAACAGAATATTTTGGTTGATGCAAATTATGAAAAACTAAGTGCTGAAGTTACAATCCAAAGATCAACCATAAAAACAGAATTCCATTTTCCTCTTCAGGTTATTCTTTCCAATGGCGATGAACAAGATTTGGATGCCTTTAGTGCGCAACATCCAAGCAGTTTAGGAGCAATGCTGGAAACGATAGAAGCTTTACAATTTCCGAACATCGGGCCCCAGGATTTTCTCAATCTTCCCTATCAACCGATTGTGTTTCCGTTTGATGAATCGGTAGTGATCTATTCTTTGTCAAGAGATGAGCCAGACGAGCCACTCAATTTTATGTTTGCTATACGCAATGATTTCCCGGAAAACGAGCCACCGCAATTAGCATTTATCCCTGATAAAACCTTCAGAGCGGGTGATATATGGCAAGAGGAACTTAGTGCTGAGGACTCCAATAATGATATTTTGAAATATTCTTCAGATTCGAGCAATTTTCCTGTGTCTGGAGATGGCATCATCGATATTGAACTGGCCACGCCAGGCATATTTCAGATTACCTTTACCGTTGAAGATGGACGTGGCGGAAAAGACCAACAAAAGGTAAACTTTTTAGTTTTAGAAAAAGAATGAAAAATGAAATAAGTCAAATAGCTGCACTTTTTTTTATCTATCTCCTTATGGTTAGCCCTCTGTCTCTGGGACAGGAAGAACTGCCTCAACCAGATAAATTTTCCACAACGGATAAAGAATTCCAAGATGAAAATGCTTTCAACAATAATCCTACTCCGGAAAATTTCAATAATCTGCCAGATCCTACGGCGGCAGATTTGGCGAAGGTGCCTAATCCTACTGTAGAAAATTTTAATCGCTTGCCGCCAAACGAACAAGGGATCTATTTAGTCAACGAAAATCTTTACCGGCAGGAATTTGCTGACCAATATTATTCTAATCCCACTAATTGGGGCGTGAATAACTTAGCAGACCAAATCTTCTTTAAACAGGAAACCGGATTACGTGATTTTCTAAAAAAAGGCAGTACTGAAAAAAATGCGGCGCAGCAGTATTTTACGAAAACTTTTGGCGCACCATATAATTTTAACAACCTCGCCGAGGATTTTTTCTTTGACCATGGTAAAGGAATCCTTAAGAATGGGTTAACTAATTTAGTTCTCGCTGACTTTAAGAATGACCTCTCTATTACCAGCATCACTTCAACCGATGATGGTTTTGAAATCTCCAGAAAGATTGAAGATAAAGAACAAAAAGTTTCCGTAGCGGGAACTGAAGCTAAAACAATTTCCTATGATCAGGAGAAAGGAAGTTTCACTTTTCAGCTTCCAAACGGGGGAAAACAGAAGTTTGAAGTTCCTGATGATGCGCAGGTTGCCTTCACTTTCGATGCAGGGAAGTTGACTGTTGATGGTCCAGCATCAGGAATAGTCAACACCAAAAATGATTATGCGCAGTTCATCAACCATGATGGCAGGCTCATCCTTAATTATGACGGCGATGTAGATGCTGAAAACGCAGAATTAATCACCTCTAGATTATTTATGGATGGGCGGTACAGCAAAAGAGGAAACAAGATTGAAGCGTGGGATGTCGGAAAAGGCGGAAAACAAACAGTTGTAGTCGATAAGAATGCCTGTCCGGAAGCGGGAGCTTGCGTCGGCGCATCCACGCAAGGGCAATGGGATGCTCGGTATTTGTCTGACAAAAGCAAAGCCAGCACACTGAAGATAAATCTTGATGAAATATCTTCAACTTCCTCATTTTATGCTGATCCTCATAAGCCCCAGCCGGTCGAAGAAGAAAAAGCGAAGCAACTCCGTGAACAAGCGCAGCAATTGCGCAAGCCAAATCAGCCTCCCTTGCAAGGAAAGAATGCAGAAGTTTGGATTAACAAAGATGAAGGAAGTAAATCAATAACTGTGACTTCAAAAGGTGTAGTGGAAGTGGGCTTTTATGACGCTCGAGGCAATTCTGCAAAGAAGCTTAATGATAAATTCAATTACAAAGGGTTGAACGGATTGTCGGAATTAGATGCACAATTTTCCGCAAGAACACAGACTAATGTCCGCGGCCAGGCGGAATTTAAGAATGATCAGTTCAAAGACGGCATATTTACCAACCAAGATGGCGCAGTCATAAAAATTAATCACGATAATTTCCGGCCCGATCAAGCAGATGCAATAAGAGCAGAATGCTTCAATTGTAAAGCAGGAGAAGCGATGGTCATTCGGAAAACGATAGCGGTTGCTGCGGAAACGGGTATTCAGGGCGTTTTTACGGGAGCAGCTCGCGACAGTGTAAGGCTTACGGTAAATGTGGATGAAAAAGGAAAAATTATTTTTGCTCCTGACAAAAAAGACCTGGGCCTATTGGCCAGCCAAATTCCAAAAGGCGGCCAGCAAGTTTCGATAGGAAACAATCTCTTTGTTTCTGTCCCCTGTTTAGACGGATTATTATGCCAGTTCAGATTATCCCGCGATCCAAGGACTAATGAAGTAGGAGCTACTCAGGAATTCATCAATCCAAAAGATCCGGAAACTCCCGTCAAACGAATAGAGTATCCGCTCACGATCGGAAAAGTCTTAGGCAGTGAAGCAGTTCTGGTCTCGGAACGGAATGCCGCTGAAGTTGACAAACTGGCTCTGTTGATTGAAGAAGGAAAATTCAATGAATTATCAAAACTTTCTTTTGATACTGCTGATGCCGGATATGCGGCATTGAAGAAAAAATTCCTTTTAGAAAGCGGCTTAAATCTTGATGCAGTCTCTGACCAGAAATATGCAAGAGAACTTCAAACCGTAATTGAAACGACTAAGCAGGCTCGAGAGATTTACAAAAAATATGGTATTGAACTCGATGCGCTAGGCGGATTCAAGACCAGGGAAGATGCAGAGAAATATCAACAGATCGTGAATAAAGGTCTCGGCGCAGATGTAGATGAACTCAGCAGGGCAAAATGGGATTTAGCCAGAATGCGAGTGAAGGAAGTTGAAGGTTTACTTTTAGCTTGTCAGGGAACATCGTATTGTTTAGTCAGCGAGAAGGATCTCAAGACCGCCAAAGAAGAAGAGAAAAAAATAGTGGGAGCAAGAACCGCAAATTACAACCGCTGGAAGGTCTTGGTCACAAAAGCAGAATTGGATAGGCAGTTGAAAGAAGCTGAGGAACGGTCGAAGAAAGAAGACAAAGGCATCGATGCTACCGATAAAAAGGAACTGGAAGACGCCAAAAGAAAAATTGATCATGGCGAAAAAAGAAAAGTTGATCTAGGGCATACTCTTAATTCGCAGAAAGGCCGAGTAAATAATTATCGTAATGAGCTCCGAGCTAAGTTAGAAAATGAATGGTTGAAAGGCGGAGGAAAAGGGGCAGTATTTCTTGCTATTGACTGGGAGAGATATGGGCGGGATCCGGATTATGTGGTCTCTCTCATCAATAAACATGCGCCACGAGGCTTTCTCAATAATAAACTAGATCCAGAAATTTATACTCTCCGCGAAAATTTTAGGGTAGATGCACAAGCCGCAGCAGAAACGCAAACGAAAGTTAACCAACTCGACACTAATCTAAAGGCCCTGGAATCACAGAACCAGGCGCTCATCGACAAATATCGGCTGGAAGGAAAAGATGATGTCGCGGCAGAAGCTGCTCTCTTAGCTGGAAAATATCAGGAAGTAAATAATATCCTCAGCGGACCAAATATAGCGACGCAAGAAGGCATAAAAGAAGTAGTAAAGTTAGGTAAGGATAAAGATGGAAATGTTGTAGTCGTTGAAAAAATTGATGTTTCTGTTTTGGCAGGACAGCATGTTGTGTCACCGAAAGTTGCTCAAGACCTTGCAGATAGAGCCGTCCGACAACAAAGAGACGAAACACTTGACCAAGTCGCTCTGCTCTATGATTATGGTTACGGCAATGAAGCAGGAGCTATCTTGCAAGAAATTGAAGCAGGTAATCCTGAACTGGCGCAAAAACTTGAGGAGGCAAAGACTGTTCCAGATTCCATATTAGATCCAGATTTAGTGAAGTTAAAAAAAGTACGGATTGCGCAGACTGATTACGCTAAAAGATTTTTGGAGCAGCGGGAGCAAGAGTTGGAGGAAGCAAACCACCAAGCGCGGTTGAAAAAAGAGGAAGAAGATCTGGGGGCAGGAAAAGAAGTGGCCAGAGCTTGGAAAAATATAGATACTTCCGGCAATCCTCTTGATGTTGTTGCCGATACCGTCGCATTGGGCGGACATTCTTTTTCATTCCTTTTTGACAGTTCTGAGAAGGCAGCCGCAGATGCTTTAGGAATCACTAAAATCAGAGATGATCTTGACCAACAAGCTTTTCAGGAACAAGAACGGCAGATGGTCCAGCTTCATAGCTTGCGGTTTAAATTAAAAGAATATGAAGCAAGAGGACTTTCTCCAGCTCAAGCCTTCGCTGATGCCCGAGCGGGGCTGGATAGAGGCGCTGACAATGCAGTGATTTCTTCTTCAGCAGAAAATCAAATCGCGGTCTTTGATGAGCCTGCCGCTGCTCTCTTGGAATTTGATTTGACCAAATCAGTATTTTCAGAAGAGGACCAGAAATTTTTGGAAACCTCAAATGACTTCCTTGCTAAAAATGCTTTGATACAGCAGCGGAAGGAAGCATATGAACTGGCGCGAAGGGAGCTTGAATTTAACAGCATTGTTCGGGACGCTGAAAATACTCAGAGATTTAATCGGGATAAGCTTGCCGGCGAAGCTGCAGCAAAATACAAGGAAGCGCTTGCTGTCTGTCCAGATTGCGCTGGAGCCAAGAATGTGCAGCGTACTCTTGATACGCTAAATCAGAATGTATTAGGAGAAATCATAGGTGTTTATACTGGAGAAGAAGCGGGAAGGGCCGTTGCCGGCGGTCTGGAGAGAGTCGGTGTTACCTACACCAGGGAGACGGAAGAGGAATTCCGGGATATGGCTATCTCAAGTTTTGATGCTCTGGTGGTGTTTGATGTTGCGGAAGTGGTTATCGGTGCTCCACTCGCCGCAATAGACACGCTTCAGAAACTACGTAAGATAAGTAAAACTGTAGATGCCGCAGGAACGGCGATTGATGCCTACAGATATGCCTCCAAAGGCTCTCGAGAAGTGTTTGCTGCCGCAAAGGCAGCGGAAAGAACGGCAAATACTGTAGAGGCCGCCGCTCAAGCCAGGAAAACAGTTGAAGTCGCAAAGGAAGCGCTTGAGGCAGAGATCAAAGCTGGCCAGCAAGCGAGCAAATATCAGAAATTTCAAAGAGCGATAAATACGCCTCTTGGAAAATTTGATAGGGATGTCGCGAAAGCACGAAATGTTGAGATAGATACTATCGCTGCGCAAACCCAGAATATTAACCAAGCGCAGCGGGAATTAGCGGCTGCAAGACAGAGTGAAGACGCTCTCGCTGAAGGACAGTCGTTAGTCAAGATTTCTGATGCAAGAGAAGCGATAGGAAAATCTGCTAAAAATATTGATGAATTAGATGAGGTATTGCGGGTTTCGAAGATTGCCGGACCAAAAAATGGTGCAGTACAAAACGCTTGGGGTGCTACCTTTGGAAAAGTATTTGGAGGCGGTCCTGGCGAGGAAGTTCTTACTGCTGAACAAAAGTTCAGAAGAGCTGCAGATAATTTCGCTGAAGCCGGCGCCAATGCCAGATTGGTAGGAGATACGCCAGAAGCGGTCCTTTCTCGAGCAAGACTAGATGCGACAAAAGAAAGCTTGGAAGTTGCGGCTGAAAGAGTAGAAGATGCCTATCTTAATAGAAAATTTGAGAAGAGTAAATTTGCAATCCAACAAAGATTGCAGCAGGCGCAAGTTTCTGGAAAAGGAGATGAAGTGTTTGATGCGGCTGGTGCGGAAGGGGTTGCTACACTTGATGAAATAGTGGGAAATCCTGCAGTACAAGTAAAACCGGAAGGAACTGGATTGCGCTTTGAAGTTCCTGAAGATGCTCCGCCGCAGTTGCGGATACAAGTTGACGAAGGAAATAGGCTTTTGCTAAGGATAGATACGAGTGAAGTAAGAGCAGAAGCAGAATTAGAAGAAAAACTTTTTGGAACTCTTGCTGATAGTGAATATGCCGCTGCTCACGACGCTAAAGCAAGAAGATTAGAAGCAGTCGGCGAAGGAAAACCGAAAAGTTTAGTCTCTGATGCGGTCAATCCCTGCAATCTTGCTGCAGCTGCTATTTATGGATTGGCGCCGTGTGCGACCAGTAAAGTAGTAGAAGCACTACCTGCACAAGAAGCACCATCTCCTAGCCTTGAAGAAATTGCAGAAGAACCTCTTTCTGTAGTAGAAAATAGAATAGATCCCCAGGCCGAGAATGCGCCAACCGCTTTCCAGCGGCAAATTCAGGAAGGAAAGGATCTGGAACGATTATTAGAGGAACAGCCTCTTTCTAATGAACTATATACTAAAGCAACTCTGGATTCTCACGGCGCTTTGAAACTTCCGGTCTTCGAGAATAATCTTCCTCCAAGATATACTTTGTATGAGATCTCTATGGATAGAGATACAGTAAAGGGATTAAATGATGTAAGTTATGAAATAGGAACGAATGCTATTTCAACCCAACATCAGCAATTGATCCAATTCGCCAAGCAGAACGGTTTGCCGGTCACCACTTTACAAAAAACAACTTATATTGCTGTTCCTGAAGGTTCAGTAACTGGAATCGATGAAGTTCTTAAGGCTGTGGAGAATGCTAAATCTGCAACTTCACAAGCAACTAAACAGCCCATTAAATTGCGAGTCGGTGTAGCAGATAGTGCCGACAGCTTAATGGAAACAAGATTGCGAACCAAACGCAGTTTAGAATTTACTGAACAGAACAAAGTGCCACCTACAAAATATGGTGGCGAAGTGAAAGGATGGTACGACCAGCTTCCAGTCGAGCAGAAAGCAAATGTGAACGATATTTTCGCAGGCTATGATGAAACTTTGAAGAATCAATTTGCTGAGTTGAATAAACTAAAAGCAGAAGGGAAAACGGAAGAATATCAACAGAAACTAGCACAGTTAGCTACCACCGATATACAGGATGCAAAATTTAGTAATCTTCCTATGGTCAAAAAATATCAATCAGATCCTATAACTGGAATAAGGGAAGGAGATGCTGTTGTATCTACAGATGGAATCGCTCTTGGAAAACAAAATAAAGAAGATGTTTTAGTTTTAACAGAAGAAAATCTTCCTGATGCTCAATTAGCTGCACAATTAGGACGAAAAATTGATAATAGCATCAACCAGGTGAATGGAGTTATCAAAGAAACTTATTTCCAAGCAGTAGATAACGTAAATCTGCAACAGGTAGAAGTTATCGGAAAATATGATGAAATCGCCAGAGCGGCAAAATATCCCGATGGATCAATAACAAACACCGATGAATTAAAAGATTTCTTGAAATGGGAATTTGAAAATCGCGGAAGATTTAGAGGCGGAGATGAAACCTTTATGACTCTCCGTAAAGAGGTCCTGGATGTAAATCCGGAGTTTGCCAGAACATTGCAGCAAGCAGTTCACCTTTGTGAGACTTGTGATTATGGGGTACGAGTTGGGTTTAAAGAAGTTGGAGCAGGGGAAAATTATGCTCAGGCAATCAGTGCCGCAGATCAAGCAGTGATCACTTCCAAAAAATTAGGCGATGTGCCTGTGGTTGTTGATCGTTTTGGAAATGTTAAACCATTAGGGGCAGGATTGCAAACAGACGTTCCAACAAGAGCAGGTGTCTCCGATATTGTTGAACCATGCGCAGTTGCCGGCGGAGCGATCCATGGATTATCTGTATGTTTGACTGGAGTTGCTTCTGCTCCGACACTTTCTCCAGCAACAGACAAAGGTAATGGAGTTTTTGAATTAGGCGGTACCAAATATGTTTACACCACAGAAAAGGGCTGGACTACCAAAGGATTTTTAGGGTTTGGAAAAAAGCAAGTTACTAGCTTAGATGAATTAGTAGGTTTGGAAGCTGCTCGGCTGAATATACCAATTAGTGAAGCGGAAAGGAATATAGTTGAAACGCCTTTCTTCTGGGAAAAAATAGGTGTTTCCCCTTCCCAATCAGGGGTAGGGCAATTACAAAAATTAGGTTCCACGGTTGAAGTAAAAACATTTATAAATGATATCAAACAAAGTTATGCCACTAAAAATATTGATTTAGAAGCTATCATTAAAAATCACCCTACCGTTAATGTAAAAAAAACTGATGTAAGTTTCACTGGAAAAATCGGAGAAGGCACAGTAGGAGTAGTCTTTGAAGGAAACCTAGAAGGAGTTGGAGAAAATCTCGCTTTCAAAACCGCTAAGGCAAAAGGAGTTGAACGGGCATTGCGCGGCACATTGCAAGGTAATGTAGATAGTCTTTTCAAAGAAATGGAGACTGCTCAACAGGTTTGTCATTTAGTTCCTTGTCCGAAGTATTACGGCATCTATGAAGTTGACGGAATTCCTTATCTGGTATCTGACAAAGTTGAGGGAAGACATTTCTTCGATCTTACCGATGAAGAGATTGTGCAATATTTTACGGAAAAAAAATTAGAGGAATTTGGAGATGACCTGCTCAGAGCGACGGAACAAGGTTGGAAACCCCGCGACATACAAGCGATGGTTTTGACAAAACCTCAAGTAGTCGGAGGAATACCACACCAAAAAGGAGATATCATTTTTATGGATGTGGCGGAATGGAAGCAAGATGCAGCAGTGATTCAAGCCATTAAACAGAATCCAGATCTTTCTATAAAAATAGCTGAAGTAATAGCTGAAGTGTATGCTGAACAGGCCATGATCCGTCCTTTAGTTGGCGCTGAAAATGCACTGAAGATAAAAAGAGATTCTCCTTTCATCGCAAAAACAATAGAAGAAGCAAACTTGCATGATTTACAAAAAGCTTTTGAGAAGGCTGGCTATAAGGAACCCGCATCTCCACAATATATTGGTTATTTCTCGGATCCACAAAAAAGATTACGCCGAATGTTTGAAACAGACGTTGATCCCACCAAAATTGCTTCTTTGGTCAGTGCTCCTCAGGCAGTAGCCGTACAATAAAGTAATTCAATTCCTCGGCACCCACACCGCATACTTCACCTTCTGCTGCATCATCTGAGGTATGCAAAAACCAAAGGATAAAGCATGAATCGTATTAGCAAGGAAAATAACTGGTCTCTCTTCTTCTGCAAAAGCAGGTAAGAAATAATCCTGCTGCCGCGCGACTATACCTCCCATCGCTACTTTTACTTTTTTCTTTATAGTCCTTAGTTGTCTAGGAGACCTCTCCCTCAAGTCAGCTATTTCATCCAAGGTTGCATATTGACGTTCTCGTAAAACAAATGAATCCCGTCCTTGCGGTTTTAATTTGTAATTATTAAATATAGCATTCAGCTTTGCATTGGTTACTGGCTTAGCTCGGCTTAGCATTGACGCACTATTATCATATCCTTCCACGAAAAGAGTACACTCTTCAAAAATTCCTTTCCAGGCCAGAGCTTCCAGAAATGATACAGTTTTATCCAGCGAGGCCAGTTCGTATCCAATCAAATGTATCTGAGGGATAGAAGAATTTTCTCGATATAGCCCGTATTCATGTTGTTTCGCAGCAGTATCAATAATAGCAGAAATTTCAAATCCCCATTCTGGTGATTCGATGAATCGTCCTTCTCTTACATATCTTCTACCTCTTCGTATATGTTCATCAAGACGGGAATAAAACACCCTTGCTCTTTCCGAAATCTGCTGCGTGTCCATCTTTAACCCAACCTCTGCTTATACATCTCTTTCTTTTGTGCTATTGATTCAAGATCGCTTCTTAGCGTAGTTCTAAGGCTAGGATCTAATTCCATAGCTTTTTGTAAATTTACTTCTGCTGAATGTAAGGAACTAATTATCTCAGAATAAGATCGAAATTCTTCAGATTCTAATGCTGCTTTTTTGTAGTAGGTTAATCCTAACATACTATAAGAATTGGTCAAATGGGGATTCATCTTTATAGCTTGTTCATACAAGCTGATAATTTCATCGACTTTCTCTAAATCCAACTTTCCAGAAGGAGCATGGATAAAGAATAAGGTAGTTGCTTTGCCATGGTAAAGCATCGGATTAGCAGAACCGCTTTCACATAAGTATAACATCTGCAAGGCACGTTCGAATTCGCCTTCATCCAGGCATCGCACGGCTTCTTCAATAAGCGTATCTACCGTTTTTTTAGTCATCTTGAACTCTTATACATTTCCCTTCTTTAGGGTTGTTTTATTTATAAATCTTCCCAGCGTAATCACTTAGCGGTGAATAAAACAATTTTATATAGTAACCTGGCTTCTAACCTGAAATTATGAGTAAAATAGCAAAAAAGGGGGTTGTAATTGGTTTAATTATGATATTATTCCTCCTTGTAGCCTGCCAGCCTTCCGCAAAAATTGAAACCACTGCTCCAGAAACAGTGACCGAAACTACCACTTCCGGCTGCACTGCCCACTGGGAATGCGCTGAGGAAGATTACCAGCATTTCCAGGCTGAAAATTGCAGCTGGAGCAGGCCCGAGAAATGCGAGCGCGGTTGTGTCAATAGTACTTGCCGGCCAGCAGAAGTATGTACTACCGGCTTCAAGTGTATCGATGACTTTCGCCGAGGATATCAGAAAGAAGACTGCTCTTTCCTCAGCAAGATAGCCTGCGAATGGGGCTGCGATGCAGGAAAATGCCAGGAAAAGCCCACCAATATATTTACTAATGCCACTGCTCCAAAAGAATCAGATACGCCAAAGTATTCCGCGATAGCAGAAAATCAGGATGAAGAAGTTGAAGAAGAAAAAACGATATATACGCTGAAAATTGGCGAACAACAGCAGATACAGGTTAATGGCCTGCCGACCAATGTCAGCATCCACTTTCTTGAGGCTACCCAGGTTACACTTAAAGTAAATGGAATCAAGAGCAATCCCATTCCCGAACAAGGAAACACTACGTATGAAAACCTCGGCGCGACCTTCAAAGTCGAATGGATCCTATTCCAGTCTTATGACGGCGGAAAGCAGGAGATTGGATATAGTGTCAAGTGAATGGTTATGCAATAGGAATGTAATAGGATATAGGCAAATTTAAATAGTACAAAATTCTTATTCTTTCAGAGGTGGATGAGATGGAAATTACTCCGGCAATAAAATCTGAGTTTCTTTCGTTTGATTCTGAACAGGCAGTTTCGGAAATGATCGGGCAGCTGCGCAAATATGATGAGCGGCACGGCTTGATCTTCAAAAAAGACAAGTATCTGGGGATCATCGAAAAGAAAGGGTTGCTGCGTTCCCGCTTAGATGTATCCAACACCAAGATACATAAATTTGTTCATCGCACTCCTTTAGTAAATGAACATGCCGATGTGATAGAAACTGCCTATGCTTTATTTCAGGCCGATAGCGACTTCGTTCCGGTCGAAAGCAATAAGAAAATAGTAGGCGTCCTTTCTGCCTTGGATTTAGCTACCTTAGCTGCTGAGCTTCCGGAAACTCAATCATTAACTGTTGCCGATCTCAAATTAGTAAAAGGAGAAAAGCTGGAGCCAAATGATCCGGTCAGCAAGGCTACTGAAGTGATGCATAAAGCGAGGGTAGATCAAGTTCCTATTTTTGAAGGGAAAAAATTATACGGTATCGTCAGTTTCCGCGACCTATTGCAAAAATACTTAGCCTGGTCCCCTAACCGGGAATTTTCTTCCAAGTTTGACAAGATGAGAGGAAGCTCTAAAAGTACTGAACCAGACCGTCCTAATCTATCCATGCTCCCGGTCAAGTCTTTCAGCACTAACAAAAATATGGTTACCGTGAGCAAGAAAGCTACCTTGTTAGAAGCGGTAAAGCTGATGGGCAAGGATCATGTTTCCAGCGCTATTGTCATGGACGGAGACAAATTTGAAGGATTACTGACCATCAAAAACATTATGCGCGTGGTCGGCAGTTTGAAGATTCCCGAGAATTTTAACATCCGCTTTATCGGCTTGAATGATGTTGGTTTAGTGCCGCACCAGAAAGAAGCGGTGCAAAAAATCTCTTCCAATGAAGCGTTTAAATTGCAGCGAGCTATTCAGGATGACTTTTCCATGGTCGTGCATCTTAAAGATCACAGCAAAAGCGGCAGGGAGCATAAATATTCTATCACTCTGCACGTCGATGCCCCGGGACAGACTTTTACGGTTAACGAATTCGATTGGCGCATTGAAGATGCTCTGCATAAGACCTTTGAGAATGCTAAGAATGCTCTGAAGCGGAAGTTAAAAGGAGAGAAGAGCAGAAGGAAAGTGTTTTGAGAGGGATTTTATTTTTTTCTTAAATTATTTTTTAGATAATAATTACTGAAATCTTTCTTTGAAAAACTTAAAAAATTCGTCCTTTGTTTTATTTTTAAAATGATGGTTACTTACAGAGTATCTACTTATTTTAGTATGACCCTTATTAGCATATTTTCCTTCAAAGGTAGCGTTATCTTTTTTGTAATTTAAAACCCTCGGATTTATTTCAAGTTCATATAATCTCCAAGCAATTCTGGCAACATCATTTTTATCTTCTGAATCATAAGTGTATACACAAATAACTCTGGTATCTTCATTTGAAGCGTTTGGATTTGATTTAGATGTTGCAGATTTTGCAGCAATTCCAAGCTCGCCTTTTTCTGTTGCCTTAGTTATTTTTTGCCAAGTTTTATCTAAATCTTTAGTATAAGTAAAAACTAGCCATTTACCACTATTTTTGGTAGGTTTGGGATACTTTTTCTTGCATTCAGCATTTACCCAATAATCATCAATAATTTTTGATGGGAATAAATCAGATTTTTTCATTATCTTAAAAAGAGTCAGAAATCTAAATCTCTACTTCTTCTTCCCTTTCTTCATCATCTTCTCACGGAACTTGATGGCGTTCTTTTCAGAGACAAAGCGGTACAACTTTCCATCCAGTTCCATCTCGATGACTTCATCAGCATCTATGATTGGTTTTCCGGTCAGGGCATCTTTCCCCAACTGGCCTATCCCGGAAGCGCCTTCCATGACCCCTTCTTCCCAGGGCGCAATCTCATCATCTTCTTCCAGCTTCTTTCTTCCTTCTTCGGTATAGACGTCTTCATCCTCATCGCCTATAGCCATGGCTAACTCATGCTCTTCGGAAGTTTCGTCTGCCAGGATTCCTTGTTCTTCGGCCGGATGTAATTCTAACTCTTCATCATCATTCTCTTCCACTTCAGGAAGCTTTTTCTTCGCTGCCTTCACTGACCGAGATGAATTAACATTTGTACTTCGAAGGGATGACCGTCCTTTCACAGGTTTTACTGTCTTTTTTACTGCTTTCTTAGCCATGCCTGAACGGAGGAGATTAGGATTTAAAAGGATTACGGTATTGGATTCTTTTGTCTTATCCTGAAATAATTTCCTTTCGATATGGAAATTCTTTTCATTTTATTAAGCCTCCGCTTTTATTTTCCTCATAAAAGCTTGTTCTGGAGTCTCCAGAACTTCAAAATTAAGGCTTTTATGCGGTCTTACTTCATT
>JAUYPX010000024.1 GCA_030697505.1 Nanobdellota archaeon
TACTGACTATCAAAGGCGCGTTGCGGCGCCGCTATTCCCAAAACTTCTTTTCTGACTTTCATCATTTTGTGTTTCTCTTCTGTTTACTTTACTATCCTTTGAGCCTGTCTTCAGGCCTTTTTGCGATGACTTCGCCGGAAATTATTTTCCCGCTTTTCATCAGCTTGAACGTGATGATCTGTTTCATCAGGACCACGTCTTTGCCGTTATCCTGCATTACAGTGATCGTCTCTTTGGTCTCGTCGATGATTTTCCCTTTTATCCCAAGATTGCTTTTATTCTTGGAACTCACCACTTCAATCGCTTCTCCGATCAGTTCGTGAGGAAATATTTCTTTTCGAGCCATAGTATTCATCCACCGGAATCCCATTTGATTCCGAGGGGTTTAGGCAATTTCGATGGTTTCTTCCGGAAAACCCATATCCACCAATGCTGCCT
Organism: Nanobdellota archaeon; assembly: GCA_030697505.1. Lineage (GTDB taxonomy): Archaea > Nanobdellota > Nanobdellia > Woesearchaeales > GW2011-AR9 > JACPIL01. The sequence goes on from JAUYPX010000024.1 coordinate 439, forward strand.
TCATCCGTGATTTATGATCACCCTGAAGTTCGATCTGCCCGGTCTTGGCGGTTCCGCCGCAGGCAAACTTTGATTTCAAGGCCTTGAATATTTCATTGATATTCGCTTCTTTCTTTATGCCGCTGATGACCGTATACTTCTTGCCAAACTTTCGCTTCTCTATGGCCACCGTGATCTTTTGCTGTTCACGGGCAATGGCTTCACAGACGCACAAGTCCTCCGGAAGCCCGCATTGATTGCATACGCCTACCAAGGATCATCACCGCGGTGAGAATTCTTGGGGGCACCAAAAATCATTGATTTTTCTGCGCCAACCATTTATTGACGCGGCACCTCTCGCTCATTCAGTAAAGTCAGGATGCGGGCAACATTCTTCTTGGTTCTTTTTACTTTACCCGAACTGGTGCTGCCGGTCCCTACTCCTACTTCAATCTTTAATTTTAATAGTTCCTTTTTAAATTCTTTCAATCTGTTGTTAAGTTCAGGTGTCTGCAACTCGCGCAATTCTTTCATCACTTTCATGAGTCGCTCACCTCAGTTGCGGTTTCGGCGGCAGGAGTTTCTGTTTTCTCTGCATTATCTGCTGCCTTCGCTTCTGCTGTTTCTTCTTTTGATTTTGCTGATTTTCTAGGTGTTCTTTTTTTCTTAGCTGGAGCTTTGGCAGCAGTTTCCTTTTCTATTGGAACCACCGCCTGTTCAGGCTCTTCCAGTAATTTAATCTTGTCAGGCAATACAATATCAGGGGGCATGATGGCAACTTTAACGCCAATGATACCGCTTTTCAGCAAAGCTGATTTCTTAGCCGCGCGGACGGAAAGGGCTACATCTCCGCATTTCTTCAAGTAACCGGTGTAAAAACGCCAGCTCTTCGCCCGTGCGCCGGGAATTTTGCCGGAGATGATTATCTCTATTCCCAATGCTCCTGCATTCATGACATTTTCCATCATCTTATGCCCGATCCCCTTGAAGCGCGCTGAACCGAATCGTTCCAAAGAGGAAACAATTCGTTCTGCCACGATATTGGCATTCAGGAAAGGATTGGAAACTTCGCTGATTTCGATCTGAGGATTTTCCAGATGGAATTTTTCCTTGAGAATCTTGGTCAGAGAGCGGATATTTGCTCCCTTTGAGCCGACGATCAGGCTAGGCCTGCTGGTGTGGATGACAATCTTTTCGCCTAAAGGAATTTTCTTCAAAGAGATGGTAGAAATGCCCACATTGCCGAGCGTTTTCTCTACATATTTTCTGATATAGTATTCTCGGGTTCTTTGTGCTACAAATGTTCGTTCAATCATTTTCGTACACCTGCGGATCGTAATGAGCCTTTCTTCTGTAATTCTTCATATAAATTTGATACTTGTTCAGTATCTTTACGTTCTTTCTGCATTCGATTTAATTCGGCAGCTTTCTGCTGCGCTCTTCGTAATAATTCTGAAGATGATGGCTCTTCGGCAGCTGCCGCTTTGGCCTTGACTGCTGGCGTAGCGGGAGCATGTTCAGTATGAGTACTGTGTGCATGACTGGCATGATCGTGTCCGTGATCATGTGCGTGAGCTGTAGTTGGTTGCTCGTGCTTGACTGAAGTTTCTTTTACTTTATGTTCCTTTTTCTCAGCTACAGGTTCTGCAACTTTCTTTTTAGCGGCAGCTCCACGTTCTTTCACTTCAACTTCAAGATGAGTCCGCTTGGTTCCCGTCCGGTGGCGTCCGCCGCCCATGGGAATAGGAGCACGGTTGGCCACGAACTTAGTGATTTTCAAGGAACCAGTATTTAATCCTTTGAAATGAGCATTTGATTCCACTGACTTTAGGAGTTTTAAAATTTCAGAGGCAGCTTTGACCGGTGATCTTCCGGTAGACATGCCTTTTTTGTGTCCCATGTTCATCACGAACCTCTTGAAAGGAACAGCTCTCTTCAGCTCTACTACTTCTTGCAAAAACTGCTTGGCATAGGAAACATCCTTGAACCGCAAGGTCCTGCAGATCTCGATGCAATGCTTGGTCGATACTGGCAAGTTCAACGCTTTCGCTGCGGCAAGATGTCCCGTTTCCGTTTTTGAGTTGGTTGTGGTAGCCATAGTTGTATGTTTATCTCGCTGATACAGCCTTACTTGATCTGGTCGCTCCGATACCGGCCGCGCTGTGTGATACGCCTTTTCTGGTGTGCGAAAATTCTCCCAAGTAGTGTCCTAACATGGAAGCGATGATGGTGACCGGAACGTATTCTTTTCCGTTGTAGACGCGAAGGGTTTTACCGACCATCTGAGGAACGACGATCATGTCTCGGCAATGAGTCTTGACGTTATTTTCTCCTGCTTCGATGCGCACCATCAATGCTTTCTGCGCTTCCGTCAATCCTCTTTTCAAGGATCTTCGTTGCCGTGAAGGAACAAGTTTCATGAACTCTTGTAAATCTAGTTTTGCTGCGTCTTCTTCCAATTTTCCTTTCCAGGTTAATTCTTTAGCCATGTTTGATCATTAACTCCTTATTTCTTCCTTCTACCCGTCCTTCGCGGTGCGATCTTACCTGCTTTTCTTCCAGGTGGAGCACTTCTAGGCGCTTGCGTTGGACGACCTTTGACGTGAGAGCACTTCCCACCAAATGGATGGTCCACTGCGTTCATAGATACTCCGCATACGATTGGGTAGAGCTTGTTTCTTGCCCGCATCTTATGATATTTGAATCCTGCTTTCAGGAAGGGCTTGTCTAATCTGCCGCTGCCAGCGAGAACACCGACCGATGCCCGGCAATCTGGCTGGAATAATTTTTCTTTCTTTGATGGCAATAAGACGCGTACCGCATCTCCTGTTTTTGAGACAATCCTTGCAGATGAACCTGAGGCGCGGACTAATTTTCCACCGTCCAGAGGCTGCAATTCGATATTGTGAATCAAGGTACCTTCAGGAATGTCACGTAAGTTAAGGACATTTCCTATCTTAACATCTGAGCCGCCGACTGAAACCTCATCGCCTACTCTGATTCCGTCTGGAGCAAAGGCCAATCCACGGTCGCCAGTCAAGTACGCAACTTCCATCAGTGGCGCAGAATGTCCTGCGCAGTGGATGACATCAGTGACCATGCCTGAAGTTTGTAATGCGTAATGCTTGACTGCTCCTTCATAGCGATGGCTAGGGGCGCGGTAGCGCGGTGTTCCTCTTCCCCGTCTTTGTTGGACCAGTCGTTTACCCATGGTATAGTTTTTTAAGCTCTTGTAATGCTTTTTGTTTTAAATCATCGTAAAGTTTGGTAGTTGCTGGAGATTTCAACTGATCAAATGGTGCTAATGCTTCTAAAATTTTTCCTTCCAGCCTTCGTTCTTCTGTCATTGCCGGATTTCTGTATGCTGAACCAGATTTTTTCGCGCGCACGACGGGGCTACCACGGAGAAAAGACCCGCTGTAGTTTAGATTACCGCCGCCGCCGGCATTGGAATTATAATCCAGATCATTCACGAACAAAGCCCGCAATTCATCTTGTCCATTATTCTGTCGAACATAAAATCTCATTGCTGTTTTCGGATTTCCTAATTCAGCAAAAACAATATCCCGATATGTCTTCAGCAAAGGAGCATCTGCTTCTACTGCTAATAACCAGCCGGCATGATCCATAACTTCATCTTTTGTAAGCCCCTGATCATATTTTTGATTGCTGCTATCTAACTCTATCCCTTGAACAGTATCATAATCTACTGGTAAAAATGATTTGTTAAAATTTGCAGGAATGCTCATCAATTCAGTTGACAGAGAAACTATCTGGAACCGTGTTGACATTTTTTTATTTACAACAGCAGTACAAGACTCCAACCAAGTATCAAACAATGTCTTATCACTATTCTCATACGCAACAACTCTCGCTTCAATATTCTCTTTGAATGTTTTAGGCTGCTCTCCCAATTCTCGCAACTTTGCAACTCCTTGAGCATACGTATTAGCTTTAATTACTTCATAGTTCAAATTTCCAGCCTGTTGTTGCGCCACAGCTGCCATCTTAGATCAACCCCAGATCAGCACTTAGGTCTGATGCCAAGTTTTCTGGACTTAATTTCACATAGGCTTTCTTAACGCCGGTGAATGAATTGTCAATGTTAACTTTGATCACTTTTACTTTATACAGTTCTTCAACTGCTTTCTTCACGTCTGCTTTAGTTGCAGAAGGATAGACTGCGAAGACAATCTTGTTGTCAGACTCGATCTGGCGAATATTTTTCTCTGTAGATAAAGGAGCTTTGATCACCGCATATGGATCAAATGCTGTTTGAACTGCTTCAGCTTTCATCTGTTTAGTTTCCTTTGGAGTTGTTTTCTTGGCCATTTTATGGTTTTTTATATAATTCTTTAAAATCTCGTACTGCGTTTTCAGTTATATCTCCATAAAGTTTGGCAGTAGCAGAAGATTTTAGCTGCTCATACGGAGACAATATTTCACGAATTCGTTCGCCTAATACTTCTTCGCTTGTTTTTGCTGAATCACAATAAGCAGAACCAGTTTTTTCCGCGCGCGCGCTGGCGGCGCCTACATCACGCACCCCACGAGCACGGCCGAGGCTGAGGATAGGGTAGTCGTAACAACCGAGGCTGAACCCACCTGCATAGATACCGAGCCAGACCGCCCTCTCAGGATATGATTTTCTTCCTCCGGCATCAGGAGTCCAGAGGTATGGCCGTTTTCCGCTTGCTCTCTGCAATACACTCACTGCTTCTTGCGCGTCGTATTGTAATACTTCATCTTGAAGCGCATTCTTCCAGGCGGAATCCTTCATTAATTCATCAAGATAGCCGCTTCCTTGTGGAAGATTACTATGTCCATAATCAATTTTTGTTCCAGTGCATAACGCACTTTCTCGTAAATCTTGAAGGATTCCTGGTAAAGCAGTATTTTTTCTTTCATCTAATTGTTTTAGAGCTGTTACATATTCTCCCACTGTAGGAAGACGTTTTCCTGCATCAGCAAAATGCTGTTCCCATCCTTGCTGAGATTTGATAAGGTGTTTTCCATCTGCGCTTCTTTCTGCTTCACCATCTAAAACAAGGGGGTCATCTAGCGCTATTGGTTCAACAGTTCTATTTCCTACTGTTTGTAAGGTTTCCATTTTCACATGAATAGTTTTTCGTCAGCTACTTTCTGCACCGCTTTTTCAGTCCATAGAGTTACCCGTCCTGCGTCTGCGCCAGGAGCCAGCAGTTCTGCATTCAACGCTTTAACTTCAACTATATCTACGCCGGGGACGTTCTTTGCTGAGTTTAATAGTGGACATTCTCCCCCGGTAACGATCAATACTCCTTTCTTGCGCTGGTATTTTCTTCCTCGCATGGTACCCATGCCGGCGCGAACTTTTTTCTGAGCGGAACGTTCTAATTCGTCAGCAAAACCCAGATCTAAGAGTAATTTTTCTACCTCTTTGGTCTTGGATAATGATTCTACTGCGCCGTTGACGACGAATGGATATTCAGCCGGCAGCTTATGTCCTCGTTCTGCCACTACTTCTTTCAATAGTGTGGCGGACATGGCAGAGCGGATCGCTTTTTGATTTTCCTTCTTATTGATTTTTCTCTCCAATATTTTCCATGCTTTAGGAGGATGTGAACGTCGTCCACCCACTGTTTGCGGAGAAAATGTACCCATCCAGTTGAATCTGGTCCCTCTTCTGGAGAGAATTTTTCTGTTTACTCTGCTGATACCGAAACCATAACATCCGCGGTATTTTCTTCTTCGTTTACTTAATTTTGAAGAATGTCTTAAACCCGCCAATGGGTCTGAACCATAGGCTTGCCGCGCTTTGCTCCATAGAGAATGAACTGCGCGCTTGATCAGATCGGGGCGGAATTCTTCCTTGAACTGGCTAGGCATATTCATGTCCCCCATTTTCTTGTTTCCGCTATTGACGATTGACAGTTTCATGCTTTCACCGACACATACTTTATCTGTGGGGCTTCCTTGGTCATGGAATGATCAGGCCGGATTGATTTTGTCAATACTACTGGCCTTTTTTTTACTCCAGATACTGAACCTCTGATCAGAAGATAGGTATTTTTCACTAAGCCATATTTGGTGATTCCGCCGTTAGGGGTAACTTCTGCGCCGTTTTTTCCTACTTTCAGCAATTGTTTATTATATTCTGTTCTCAAATGGAAACCCATCTTACCAGACTGAGGGACGCTGTAGCGTACCCGATTTGGGTGCCATGGCCCCAGAGTTCCAATTCCTCTCTTGGTCTTTTCTGCCTTGTGCTGCCGGATAGGGACGCCGAATCGCTTAACCGTTCCCTGGAATCCTTTTGCTTTAGTAATACCGTGAACATCCAATGACACGCCCGGTTCAAATACGTCTTCGACGCTGATATTCTTTCCAAGAACTTGTCGGGCATACGCTAATTTTTCTTCCTTGCTGCCGCCGAGAGCGATCTCCAGTAATTTCGGTTTTTTTGTTCCGATAGCAGCTGCAGAAGGATTGGAATGGACCAGAAGGCGCAAATCTTGGAATTGAGTGAAATTATCAAAAGTCTTGGTAGATTTTTTCTTGGGCAATTGGATTTTTCTGCCCAAGTCTTTGGATATATTGTCTGACCAGACACAGCCTGCTTTTCGCAGCCCGTATAAATGTCTGTCGTAGAAGCAAACCCCGACCACGGTCATAGGCGGGCAATCGATAATGGTTGAAGCAACGGAAACTTCTTCTCCTTTGTTAAGGGATCGAGGCCGGTTGTCAATAACTTGAAGATGAGTCATGCCCGCTTTATAGCCGACAAATCCTAAAGGCTTGGCTTTGTTTTCAGGAGCCCACGATCTAAGCCTGGCCACGGAGTGTTTAGCTCTGCGCCTAGGCCAAAATTGAATACTTCCATGTCTTGGTGCTTTTGGTTGTCCCATTGTTGTAATTGCCTATTCATGGCTTCCATCTTAAGAATCACAAGGATTAGTGATGGTTGCCTTTTCAGGCTGATTTGGCGCAGATCATTTAATCGACGATGCCGACCAGTGTGATTTGTGCCTATTTTTGATTAGGTTTCCCTTTTGGGATAGAGGTTATTTATAAACATATCGCTTTATGAGATGGCAGCTTAGCATAATAACATTGAACGCGCAAAAGTATAATTTTTCCTAAAATCATTATCTTTAAGCTTAAATTTAACCGCGCAAATAAGATTGTTATTTTTCCTTGCCTTTTGAGATTACCGCGCAAAAAACAAATTTTCGCAGTAATTAATAAATTTAAGGTTAAATTTAACCGCGCAAACGAAGGTTTTATATAATAAAGAAATAAAAAATGCATATGAGTTGGGAAAAATTAAGATTCACTAAGCAGGAAATAAATAAAGCTGGGGCCATCCTTAGTAGTTTTAAGAGTACAGAAGAGGAGAAAGATAAAGCAATAGAAATTTTAGATAATTGGAGAGCAGTCCATAGTTACCCCATGCATATTTTTCAGATGAGACTAAGGGATAAAGCAAAAAAAATAGACAACAACCCCATTATAGCACAGCGTCTTAAACGGGTTCCAGCCATTATATACAAATTGCAAAGAGGATATCACGGACGCAAGCCCTCTATGAAGCTTTCTCAGATGCAAGATATAGGTGGTTGCAGAGCAATTTTATCAGATGTATCATTGGCAAAAAAATTATGTGAAGAACACTACTTGAAGGGCGATTTGAAACACAAGAAAGCAGGGTTTAAAGATTATATTGATAAACCTAAAGAAGACGGGTATAGGGGCCTTCATCTTGTTTATGAATATAAAAGTGATAAAGGAAAAAAAGAATTTAATGGATTGCGAGTGGAAGTTCAGATAAGATCAAAATTACAGCACCTTTGGGCGACTGCAATTGAAACAGTAGGTTTCTTTACAAGACAAGCATTAAAATCCAATGAAGGGGAAGAAGACTGGAAGGAATTTTTTAGATTGGTAAGTTCTGCATTTGCTAAAATGGAAAATTGTCCCCCGGTACCTAATACACCTTATAACAAGGAAGAGTTATACTCATTAATTAAAAAGAAAGAGAATGAATTAAATGTTATAACAAAAATGAACGGATGGACCCATGCAGTGCAAATTTTTAAAAGCGAAATCAAACCTAAAAGAAAAGTAAAATTTTTTTTATTAGAATTAGACATTAAAGGAGAAAAATTAAATCTTAAGGCGTACACTAAAGAAGAGGAGCAAAAAGCAATTGATGACTACTCTGCACTTGAAAAAAGACATAGTGGGAATAAAGAATATGATGTCGTACTTGTTGGAGTAGATACAGTAAATGATTTGGAGAAGGCATACCCTAATTATTTTGTTGATTGCGAAGAATTTTTATATTATTTACAAAAAATTATGGATAACGGTTAAAATTAATCTTCTGCAACAACATTTATAATAAAATTAGCTTCTTAAACAAAACCATGAACTATATATTCACCAACATCCTTGGGACTTTCATCCTCGATGAAAAACTCACGATAGTAGATTCTCTGCTGTTCAAATCCCTTGAAGAGTACAAAAGCAAAGCAGCAGAAGCAAAACTGCAGCAGAAGCATAACTCCAAGCCGTTGCCCAAAGAAAAACTTCTCCAGACACTATTATTATTCAAAGACGCAAAATATTATCATGATTTTTACCAGAAAAATCTGGAATTGACCAAAGATGGTTTAAAACATGCGGTCAATGAAGACAATATGATCATGCAGGCTATCGCGAACATCAACGAGCTGGATAAAATCGCTAACACTATGTCCAAGCGGTTAAGAGAATGGTACAGCTTATACTACCCTGAATTATCTGAAAAAATTGAAAATCATGAAAAATATGTCGAGCTGGTTCTTGAACAAGAACGCAATCCGGAAACCTTCGGCGCGGACCTGTCAGAATCGGACATCGAAGAGATGAAACTGCTGGCCGGAAGGATAATCTCACTCTATGCGCTGCGAAAACAGCATGAACTCTATCTCGAAAAAATCATGAGCAAATATTGTCCGAATATGCTGGAATTGGCCGGAGCGACTATCGCCGCCAGATTGATCGAATTAGGAAAAGGATTGAAGCATCTTGCATTACTACCTGCATCAACGGTTCAATTATTAGGGGCGGAAAAAGCCTTGTTCAGGCATCTTAAGACGGGAAGTCGTAGTCCAAAATATGGCGTCATAATAAATCATCCCTTGATCCAAAATGCTCCACGAGATAAAAAAGGAAAAGCTGCTCGTATGTTGGCCGACAAATTATCCTTGTGCGCAAGACTTGATTACTTTAAGGGCGAATTCAAAGCGCCTGATTATAGAAAAGAACTTGAGGGAAAATTACAATAAGAATACCATGAGCAGCATCAAACCACATAAGATATTTGAAATCTACTCCGACGGCAGGAGATTGTACACCAAAAGCATCCTTCCCGGGAAAAAGCATTTTGAAGAGCGAACGTTTAAAGAAAAAGACGGCGAATACCGCGAATTTGATCCTACCCGCAGTAAGTTAGCCGCCATGATCATGAAAGGCTGCACCAATGCTGGTATCAGGAAAGGAGATGTCATCCTCTATCTCGGAGTTTCCCACGGATATACTTCATCTTTCATCTCCGACATGGTCAACAAGGAAGGTTTAATCTTTGGCATCGATCCTGCGCCGAGAGTAATCAGAGATTTAGTCTTCCTCTCAGAGCAACGTAAAAATATTATTCCAATACTTGCGAATGCTAATCATCCGGAAGAATATCTGGAACGGGTTTCCGGCGCAGATATTGTCTATCAAGACATTGCCCAGAAAAATCAGGCAGAGATCTTCATCAGGAATTGCAAATTATTTTTGAAGAAAGGGGGCTATGGGTTGTTAGCAGTCAAAGCAAGAAGTATTGACGTCAAGCGGAAACCAAAAGACATTTTTATCGAGATCAGAAATCAGTTAGAAAAAGAATTCACGGTCATCGATTATAAAGTGCTGGAGCCGTTTGAGCATGACCATTGCATGATCATCGTGAAGAAATAAATCTCTATTCCCCAAACTTTAAATAGCAATTTCTTACCCTTTAATTATGCGCATCATGACCTGGAACATCCACGGTGCATCTCTCCGTGACCGAAAGGAACGTTTTCCTCTCATCAAACAAGCTGTTGAAAAATATAAACCTGACATTGCCTGTTTTCAGGAAGCATTTTTTCCCCAAAGCAGAGAAATGTTAGAGAGCATAGAAGGATACCATGTTTCCTATCAGACCAACTGGTATCCGCTTCCTGCGCTAGTTAAGAGCACCAAAGGCGGCTTAGTCACGTTAACTACAACAAAACCAGTAGAAGTTAACTATCACCCCTACCTCTCGCAAGGGAATTGGTTTACGGAGCAGCGCTGGGACCGCTTGATCGGCAAAGGATTTCTGGAAACGATTATAGAAGATCAGGAATTCGGAAAAGTGACTGTCATTAATACACATAAAGTTTGTACATATACAAAAGATATAGATCAATATCTAGAAGCGCAAGCGGAACAACTTCTTAGCAGGATCTGCAAACGAAAAGAAAATGGCGAACTGATCATCTTAGCAGGAGACATGAATTTCTCTCCACAATCAAAACTATACTCAGTCTTCAGAGAATTTCTTCATGAAGCCACGGAAGGACTCCAGCCGGCGATAGAAACTCTTCTCAGGATGAAGTTATCAGGATACGAAACTCTCGATTACATATTTACCGGAAATAAATATCATTGTCAACCAGAATATGTCTATCACGAATCCTGGCAGAGATATCCCAGTGATCATTTGGGGATGTATGTGGATATCAAACCAGAGTGACCGCTAATATTATATATCCCAAAATTCTCCTTCTTCCATGAGCATCACCCGCGAAGCAGCGTATCTCTATCTTTGTTCTAAAGAGTTGACTAAGATGAACAAAAAATTACATGATCTGAGCAAAGAAGCGCAGCATCATGGGCAGAAACATGCCTCTGCTGCCGATGAAAAAACACGGCATAAGCATGCGAAGAAGCATCATCATGCCACTCAAGAATTGCAGCATCTAATTAAAGAACATCATGAGATGCTTTCCCGGATTAAACATCATCTAGTAAATTATAATAACGCTTTAAGGAAAGAATTGAAACAGTAAAGAGGAATATTTTTAAAGAACGCCCGTTATTGTTCTAATATGACTAACATTGAGGATAGATTAAAAGAATCACCCGAAAGAAAACAAAAAGAAACTAGAAATATCGCAATAGTCTGTGGGTTTGCCGGCTTAGTATGGTATGGGACTGCTCTATATCAATCTGTTGCTGACGATGGTGATTGGAGAATAGCGATAGCTTACACCTTGGTTGGAACTCTGTGTGCATTACCTGCTTATTCTAATTACAGAAAATCTAAGAACACATCTCTTTAAAATAATCAATCTTTCTTCTTAACATGAATGATATTCACCGGACAGACATCTGCCGCTTCCTGATTGCTGTCTTTGTCTTTTTCATCGATCTCTAATTCAAAATGATCGCCGACTTTGGTAGAACCTTTCAGGTCAGCCATACCTTGGGCATCCATTTCCCAGAAATCAGGATTGATCACGGCGCAAGCGCCGCAGCTGATGCAATCCTTCTTGAAATGTTCTACTTTGTATTTAGTCATGTTTAAAACCTTGGTTTTTAACACACCAGAAAGCTTTTTTGCTTTCCAAGTGTTTTACTACTGGAATGAGGCATATTTATAATAGTTATCCTCAGTTTTTATTCCACCAAAAACCTTATATACACTTTTTATTTAATATCATGAATGAAAAAGAGTGTGAGTACAGTAGCCCTAGTTATCCTCATAACCTTATTTCTCATCTCCTGCAAGCCAAAACCAGGCGCCGGAGAGACTCCCTTAGATACTGTTGCAGCATTACAGCAAGTCAAAACCGGAACCCAGGGAGTGGAATTGCAACTCATCCAAGATTCCCCTCCTGCTATATTGTACGATCAAAGTGATCTTATCGCTCTCGTGGAAGTCAAAAACAAAGGAAGCCATGATCTGAAAGCGCAGGATTGTTTCGTGCAAGTGACCGGATTCGACCGGAATATCATCTCTGGCAGCTTTTTCGGGCCGCGCTCCTGCGCTGAAGGCGTAGGCGTATTAGAAGGAAAAAATCTCTACAATACCGAAGGGAGCAGCAATATCTTGGAATTCCAATCAGGCATCAATCTTCCTGCAGGAGTTCCCGATTACAATCCCACTCTGAATTTCCTCTCCTGTTATCATTATCATACTATCGCTAATCCTTCTGTCTGTGTCGATCCTTTATTCTATCAAGTCTCTGCAGAACAAAAGACCTGCCGGCCGAAAGACGTGCCCATGGGAGGCGGACAAGGCGGGCCGGTAGGAGTAACCTACGTTGGCGTAGATATGGTCGGCAATCGTGCTATCTTTGAGATCAACATCAAAAATCTGGGTCTTGGCAGAGTATTAAGCCCTTTCGCTAACCTCAATAATTGCGGACAATCTTCCTTAGAATACCAAGACCTGGATAAAGTGCAATATAACGTCGAAATGACCAGCGGCGGCAAAGTCAACTGCAAACCGCAAGACGGCTTTGTACGCTTAAGCAACGGCCAGGGAAAGATTATCTGTACTTTCGATATTCCCGGCGCATCTGCCTTTGAGACGCCGTTATCGATCGACTTAGATTATTCTTACGCTCAATCTATCCAGAAGTCAGTCAGGATCGTCAAGACGCCGCAGTAAACAAAGTTATTCTATTTTAATTCTCTCGCCAACAATGGCGGTGCGACGGTTAAAGCCTACTCGGGTTCAAGAAAACAAACAAAGATTTGTTTTCTGAACAGAAATGAGGTATTTTCCTCATTTCACGTTTCCCGTAGGGAGCAACCCCTCCCTCGTCGCACGCCACGTTGGCGCATGAAAATAAGCAACGACTTATTTTCAGCGCAGAAAAGTGATAGTTTTCACTTTTCTTGCGCGCTAACCACATTTAGGACAGAGCCTTACAACTCGTAAAATTTAAATAGCCTTCTTCATTAACCTATGCATTATTATAATAATTGTGAACAAATGTTCGAAAATAATTCACAATTACTAATAAGCAAATGTGTGGATAAATGTACAAATATTTAACACATTTGCTATATCAAAAGAGGTCTGCAGATGAGAAAATTCATAATCCCTACACTTGTTATCGCTTTATTATTTTTGACTGCCTGCCAGCAGCAGCAGCAGCAAACTACCAAAGGCGCATATGTAGGCGGAACGCAGGGATTGCTGGCGGCATTCGAAGCTTTCGGTGTAGAAGAAAATAGTATCTATAGCATCTTTGATGAAGAAGCCTTTCCCTTAGAATTAACCTTGCAGAATAAAGGAGAATATGCTGTTCAGCCCGGTGAAGTGACGGTCAAATTATTAGGGCCATCACAAGAAGAATTCTCTGGCTTGAAAGCCTGGGAATTGAAAAACAATCAGCCTCTAGAAGGGATATCTGAACTTGTTCCGGATGGAGGAGAAGAAACCTTGAGCTTTGCTTCCGATGCCAAGTACGCAAAAGAAGTTTCCGGATTAGTGGAGCGGGAATGGTTTGCCAACATCGAATATCACTACCAAACTTACCTGCTGATCCCGGAGGTTTGCCTGAAAGAAGATCTCCAAGACCAGCGCGTCTGTAATGTTAAGGAACCAAAAAAATATTTCGTTTCCGGCGCTCCTATCACTGTAAAGACTGTTGAAGAAGACACTGCTGGCAAAGGGATAGTCGCGCTTAAGATCTTAGTGAGTAATGTTGGGGCCAGCACCGCGAAAGTAACCAAGCCAGGAGAAGATTTCGGCGTGCGCAATGTCCTTTCCTACAGCCTTGATGATCCGGCCTGGGAATGTAAATCTGCGGGCAAATTAAATGAAGCCAGATTAGACGACGGGCGGGCAGAGATTGTCTGTAAGTTGAAACAACCATTGGCTGACGGGCATGTCTCCACTAAGCAAGTTAAATTGACTCTCGATTACAAATATAGGGAATTGATCTCTGAGAAGCTGCGGATCAAGCAGAGCAGTTGATTTTTTATTTAAAATATTTTTTTAACTATTTCTTCCCTTTACAAGTCGAATGCTTATTCTGCCCGCATTCATTGATGTTGCAATAATATTCCAATGTTTCTTCATCGATACAAGTTTCAACACCGTCATAGATCAAATGGGCCATCACAGAACTCGGACTGGTGAGATGATCTAGACCAAGAAAGTGGCCGTACTCATGCAGCGCAATCTTGTAAAACGCATCGCCATAAGTTGTATATACTCCTTTTTCTACTAACCCTTGAATTTTATCTTCAATAAACACGATCTGAGTCAATTCTAGAGCGAATCCCATGGGATCGAATGATCCCGTTTCTGCTTTAAGTTGCTCATATCCGAGATTAGTTGCATCAATCTTGTAAAAGAATGCTTTGCTGCTCCTCTTTGGATCCAGAAAACCATACGGTTTCTCATCGGAATTAAAGCCTACAGAAAGAGGTATATCCATCTCAGCAGAATCAGCAGCTTCCAGCCATTCCCGTTGCGCTTCAGCAATTGCATTAACTTCCTGTTGAGAGAATTTGTAATCAAGCAGAATCTTATCCGGCTTTCCTTGGCAGGCTGTTAGAGCTAGTGCTGAAATGATGGGTACATAGTTTACTAATTTAGTTAATGACATTTTCTTACCTAAAACACTTAGCTTTTATTCTTTCTTATTTATTTCTAATAAATCATTGATACGTTTCACGCTCAGCAAATGACTATTGTCTCCGAGCTTTTCGTTAACTATCAATTGTTGTCTTAAATTATTGCAAGCCCTACCAGCAACATATAGGGCAGCTCCCATATAAAATTGTTTAGGATCATCATGAGCATTAATTAGACTGAGTATCCCTACTATCTCTGCTCCGTATCCTAAATAATGCCCCATTTTCCTAACCGAATCTAAAGAACCTACAACTACAAGATCTTTACAAAATCCAATCTTTTCTGTTAAAGTCATTTTATATCCCCAACAACACACTCAGAACCAGCTCTCACCCTAAAATAATGATATTTCTTTAAAAGAGTTTCTCTGAAATTAGTCTATCTCTCAAACAACGTCTTATACAGGTCTAGCTTCCTCGTTTCAATATGAAGATTTCCTGTTGGGTGTTGTGAGTATAAGTTGCAGGCAGCCTCATAGCACGTTCGCGCCGTTGTATAATCATGTTTACTAATCGCTTTCTCCACTCTCTCCAGAACCTTCTCAATAAGGTCATCAAAAGACACTACATTTCCTTTAACCATATCATAAGATCAAAGTCGTTTCTTTAAAAGAATTTGCTTTGAAAATTAATTAGAATTGAGACGCGTAATTTTATCTTATTTTAGAGATGCACTCGTAAACTTCCCACAAAGAACCAACTATGTAGTTGGGAGAGTGTTTTTCTAAAATATGTTTAGGGTGGTAACCGGGGATTGCAATAACCTTGTTTCCAGCAAGTTTACCTTCTTTTATATCATCTGTCCTGTCTCCAATGATAACACCATTAGACGTAGGAATATTTCTTTCTTGACATAATTGCTGAAACAAAGGAGTCTTATCACGTATTCCGCTGTATATTTGAAGAAAATACTTTCTAATTTCTAACTCATCAACTTCCCTTTCTGTAAGATGAGTCGGATGTTTTGTGACTAGAACTTGCGGTTTATCAATTCTTTCCAAAGTCTCTATTGCTCCCGACATTAAGCGCAGCGGATCAGAAAGTTTAGAATAAATTTCAAAAAGTCTTGCTCCTATTTCTGCCTTTGGTAAATGTATATTTCGCTCCAGGTAAAATTTCCATATGTCTCCATCGTAACAGGCAACTTCTTCATTTGTTGCTGGAGGAATGCTAAACTCTTCTAAAAACAAATTTACTGCGTGAGTCATGCGTGGAAGATCATCAGTTAAAGTTCCGTTGTAATCCCAGATAACCAATTCTATGGACATTACGCTAATTGAAGAATGAACTGTTTTAAAGAATTTATATAGATCAAAATATAGTTTGTTCTGATTCTTTTGTTCCCAACTTGGCGATCGCTTTCATGGCTAAATCTTCTGTAAAGATATTTTCTTTGCATCTTGGACACTGTCTTGCTTCAAATTCTTTCCCTTTATACTCTACAGCAGTTTTATCTATAGGCACATTACAGTACATGCATATCCTTTTGTTTGCGACCATTTTTATCCTCTTCCTTCTTCTTTCAATAACTGCAATGTTTTCCACGTACTGATAATAGGAATTCCAGTATATTCTTTCAAAGAGAGCAAATCTTCATCGCCGCTGACAAGATAATCAGCTTTTACGCTTTCTGCACATTCGAGGAATTTATTATCTTTTTCATCTCTGCAAAATTTCAGGTTCAATTTTTGGGCAATAACCAAATGAGAAAGTGAAGCAATTTTTTGCATTATCTGATCCGGCGTTAATTGTGCTCTCTTCATAACTTCATTAAATTTCGGTCTCTTAATCACTTCCTCAATCTCAGTGAGAATTTCTCCAGTAATGTATAATATTGCCTTTCCTTGTTCTATTTTTCTAAATAGTTCAGCTTCATTCCTTTCCCAAAAGAAAGCCGAAACAATAGTGTTAGTATCAAGAACTAATTTAAGCGACATTTCTAACATCTTTAATAGCTTTCTTTACATCCGCTCTTGTTAGCCCCGCTTGCTTTGCTGCTTTTTGTAATGGCTTTGCTATCTCATCAAATGTCTTTTTAATTGCTGGTGTTTCTATCTTCTTTAAAATTACAGTTCCGCCTTCCCCAAATATCATGAACTGGTCTGATTTCTTTATTCCCATCTCATTCCTTAATGAAGAGGGAATGACTACTTGTCCTTTTTCAGATATTCTCGTCAGTTCAACTTGCATGTAAGATATGTAAACCGCGTCTTACTTATATACTTTTCTATTTTCAACTCTATAAAACTTTCCGTTAAACTTTATGTAAAACTGAATCTACCTACTTCCCACTAACATCACAAAAGCCAAGAAACTTTCCAACTGAATATATTCATCGCTGCCTTCTACCATCCTGAATTCTACTTCGCCGCACTTATCCACCAATTCAACTTTCTTTTTATCTTCTAACTTCAAATTCCAGATCTCTTTCTGGATCTGCCTGATGACGTCCAACCCAGACAAGCCGTAATCCAGCATCAAGGACAATAATTTCTTTCTGGATTCTAAGAAATTACCTTTCGCAGCTAATGATAACACTTCATTTACTTCTTTCGGCTTAGCGACCGAGGCCATGGAGAAAATCAATTCCGAAGTAATACCTTTTCCCATCACGGCGCAGCTCTGCATGATATTCTCTAATCGCCGCACATCTCCGTCGCAAACTTCATACAACGCTTCCTTTGCTTCAGGACTGATCGACAATCCTTCTTCTTTGGCAATCTTCTCAACCACGGCAAAAATCTCTTCCTTACTCAAAGGCTTAAACCGAAACACTGCGCATCTACTCTGTATCGGATCAAGAATTTTAGACGAATAGTTACACGATAAAATAAATCGGCAAGTTTTAGTATAATTCTCCATCGTTCTGCGTAATGCCTGCTGCGCTTCTCGAGTCAAGGCATCACTTTCATCCAGATAGATCAATTTGAAGGGCACCTCGCCGATCGCCTTCGTCCTGGCAAAATCTTTTACCTTCACCCTAACTACATCAATACCACGTTCATCAGATGCATTCAGCTCTAACGTATTCTCGCGCCAATTTTCGCCAAATAATTCCCTGGCAATCACTAAAGAAAGGGTAGTCTTACCCACTCCAGCTGGACCGGAAAACAACAGATGCGGCATATTCCTTGATTCTACGAAGGCCTTGATCTTCTCTACGATTTCCTTTTGGCCTTTAATGTCAGCAAACGTCGCCGGCCGGTACTTTTCTGTCCAGATAGAAGAACTCATCTTTATCCCTGTAAAACGCTACTATATAAGTTTTGTTGGTGATAAGCGATCAAACCCTAAAAATTCCACAACAATAAACTGGTCAATCCATCCTGCCCGCGCATCGCTGATAACCAGCTTAAAACATCGGAAAGAGAGACGTTAAAAAAGAATACTAAGATCAGCGCCGCCAACAGGATAAAAAAGAACAATTGGATAGAATTGATGATCGCCTTGACTACAAAAAAGATCACCACCGCCAGCAATAGTATTGACACAAAAGGATGCGATACAAAAGCAGAGATATCCATCTCAAAAAGAGAAAAGTGAAACTATTTAATTATTTCTACTTATTATTACCATCATTATTTTCATGATTACTGAGAAGGATCTAAAAAATATTTTTTTAATCAGAATTACGCGGCAATAAAAACATCCTCTAAATCTTCCGGATCCCCTTGCGTATAACGATAGTGCAAAAGATCCTGCACATATTTCTGTAAAGCCATCTCTTTATTCTTCACCTTCGTCGACACTGCTGCCGGCGGGAGCTGCGCTCTTGGATATGACAAAGATATCTCCTATGGCTTTAACCATCTGATGAGGAACGATAACTCCTTTAGCGCTCCCTAAAACCCGGCTTAAGTAAGAGTTTTTAGTCGCCTTAATTTTCCAACCAGAAACCTTATTATTGTGCACGATGCTGTCTTCGACGTCTCCAAAATAATCTCCGGCATCGGTAAAAACCTTTAATTCGTACGTTTCCGTAACCTTCTTCATCTTTAGCATTTTGAATGACCACCTCACTGGTATAAAATCACTTTAATTGAGCTCAATTTATATACTTTTCTATAGTATAAGAGGGGAAAAATCATTATTTTCGTTATTTAATCCCTTAGCGCCAAGAGCGACCGTGTTTACGATAAAGAGAGAAATCTTAAAAAGTATCCTAACCTACAAAAAATATGAATAACCTCAACATCATTGGTACTTCACATATCGCCAAGCAAAGCATTGAAGAGATCAAGAAAGCAGTAGAAGAGTTCCAGCCGCAGATCATTGCGGTAGAATTAGATGCTCAGAGAGCGACCGCTTTGATGCAGGAGCAGAAAGGCAAAGCTTCTTTTCGAGATATCCGAAAAATCGGTATCAAAGGCTATGCCTTTGTGAAGATTGGCCATTACATCCAGCAGAAATTAGGTAAGAGTGTTGGTGTTTCGCCTGGTTCAGAGATGAAAACTGCGCTGGAGATCGCCCATATAAAAAATCTTCAGGTTGCTTTGATTGACCAGCCTATCAATATTACGCTCAAAAACTTCTCCAAAGAATTGACCTGGAAAGAAAAGTGGCGCTTCTTCAGCGACTTGGTAAAAGGCCTGCTCTTTCCCAAGAGACAGATGAAAAATTATGGCCTGGAAGAATTTGACTTGCGTAAAGTTCCTGAAGAAAAGGTCATTCTTAAGATCATCAACCAGATGAAGAAGCAATATCCGAGCATCTACAAAACTATTATTTCCGACCGGGATAAATACATGGTCAAGCAGCTGGTGAAAATAATGCGTGAACATCCTGAGAAGAAAATACTGGCTGTCGTTGGCGCAGGACACCAAGAAGGCATGAATAAGTTGCTCTTGAAAGTAGATATTGTGAGATGAATTGTGTGTATTTCTAAAGGACAATTTTCAGTAAGAATCTTTATAAAGTCCCCTCATAAAAACAATACTGGTAGTAGTGGCAGAAAGCCTAGGGTTATCAACTCAGGAAAGTCCGCCCACCTAAAACAGGCCACTTTCGGTAAGAAAGATGGGGAAATCCCATGTCCCTGGCTCAGAAACGACACGTCCATAATCGAGGATGATTGAATGGCGAAATGTGCTGAGAAGCGCATGAGTTAACCCCTTGACGTTGATTATGGGAACGATGAAACGGCGAACACTGGCTGGTGCAAGTCAGATTTGACGCATAGTAGAATGCTTTCACAAGCTATCGGCAATCACACGGTTGCTTTGGGCTTGACAAAAGGCGGCTTATGCACACTCTACCAACTTTTTTGAAAAAAAAGTTGATTAAAAACCTGTAAGTGGGAATAGTACAATTTTGAGTTCTCATGATCAACAAAAATTACATCGTAAATGGAGCAACTACTGCTACTTCTTTAGCACTTGGAACGTACAATGAAATTCTTCAGAAAAGAGTACAAAATCATGAACTAGAATGGCATCCTATTCTAGGGCAAGGCTCAGATATCGCCGCAGGAGCAATGTTCACTGCGTTATTTCTCATGTTCAATCACTATAAAGAACAGAAATATAACCATAAACTCATCGACTGGACTGCTCCTTTAGCTGCCGGAACCTTATGTACCATTGGAGAAATTACCAGCATCATGGGAGATATATTTGATCCAAAAGATATCGCTGCCTATTGGCTGGGAGCGGGGATAGCGTATGTTGTTCACAGAGCCTTTGCGACAAATACGCTGGAAGGAAAAATTACACCTAAATCTTTATAATCTTACCCCTATAACAATAAGTAAGAGCAAATATGCACACAGTATCAAGCACAGAAGTTTTACCTAACGAAATCGAAATAATCAAATGGATTCTTCATACAGACACGCATGCTTACCACATAGAATACTTCTTACAAACACTACAGTTCGGTTCTGAAGACCCTGATCGGCCGCATGACATAGTCCATCCGTATAATAAGTTTGAGTGGGAAGCAGTAAAAGGTTTTGCTCTTCAATACAGAAAAGATGGCAAAAAACTCTGCCACAAACAAATAATGGCTTCCCGTAAACACCACCGAAAGCAATATCACCACCAAAAATGGAACCAATCTTATCCCAACGCAACCGAAGACGCGCTAGAACTCGGTGCAGTTGATGCAGTCTGCTCTTTATTGGAACCGCGAGAGTATCAAGGAGGTTCCCATACCTATCAACAGATAGAAAAAATTGCCAGCGAAAATCCCATCCATAAAGTCGCCTGGATGAAATACGCCATTTCCGAAATGAAAAGAATAAAACAGCCTAACTTAGCGGAGATAACTGCTTTCTCCAAAATTCCTAAAGAAGGAATCACTCCTCAAACGTATGATATTATTATTGGTAGAGCGCATCAGACCTTACGCCAATTAGAACATGATCAGGGTTATAATTTCTACAAAAATTCCGAAAGTATTATAAGAGAGATATTAAAATAATATTATCATGGCAGACAACAAAATATCCATACCTTCCGGCGGCGGAGGATTGACCAGATTCAACGAAGATTCCGGCTCAAAGATACATCTTTCTCCTGGAGCGGTGATTATTTTCTGTATCGCAATAATTATCATCATCGCCTTACTCCATTATCTTGGAGGAAAATTCTTAGCGTAAAATGTTGCCAGGCATGAACCCCCGGAAAATGAACCAAATGATGAAGCAGCTGGGAATCCAGCAAGTAGAGATTCCCGCCACTGAAGTCATCATCAAGACCAAAGACAAAACTATCATCATCAGCAATCCTTCTGTTTCCAAAGTCAACATGATGGGCCAGGAAAACTTCCAGATTTCCGGAGATGTCCATGAAGAAGAAGTCTCTTCGGTGCCTGACATCTCTGAAGAAGACATCAGAACGGTCATGGACCAGACTGGCGCCAGTAAGCTAGCAGCCAAGAAAGCCATCGAAGATGCTCAGGGCGATCTGGCTGAAGCGATATTAAATTTGAAGAATGAATAAACCTTTAGAAAAAGCATTCGATCATTTCCAGACCGCTGAACATCTATTTCATACTACCCTTCCCATCGCCAAAGAGCCAAAACTATTGCCGGGAATCGTCAAAAGCATCAGCAACTCTTTAGAATACGCCTTAGCTTCAATTCTCCACCAAGAAAAAACACCAGTTCCGCAAGGATTGCTGAAAAAAATCAACGCAGTACGCCCCCTGGCAGCTAAATATCATCTATCTACTGATGATATTACCTTCATGCTCAGAATCCAAGAAATCCTCCACCAGCAGAAACACAGCCCGGTAGAGTTCAAACGAGGCAATGACCACATTATATGTTCTGATGATTATGTTCTGGAAGTCATTTCCATTAAAGACGTGGAAAATTTTCTCACGCAAACCAAAAAAATCCTAAATCTTTTAAATCAATCTTAAAAAGGGAAAACCATAAAAAGCCCGCTTCATTTTAGCTTTGTTCTTGTGGAGATTTTGCAGATGAATGAAAATTTATTGGAAGCGAAAGAGGAATTAAAACGCTTAGAACACATCATTTATGTCAGCTTAAAATACACCAGGACGGTAGATGTCATCAACAATGCCTTGAACCGCATGGTCAGCACCTACGATTTTGTAGTTGACGCATTTCTGGAAAAAGCCATGGAAGACAAAAAACTGGACAGTATGCCCAAAAGTCCGGCCTTAAAAGCAAAAAAACTTGCAGAATTGTATCCGGACGATCCGCTCATCCAAAAAAATCTCAACTTTTATTTCTCCCTGCGCAACATCCTCAAATCAGCATATCAAAAAAGGCAGGAATTCCGCCGCCATGTTACCTTAATAGTTGCTATGGAAGATTCCACGGTGGAAGTGGAGATCGACACCCTGGTGAACTGTGAAAAATTCATCCATAACTTTCTTTATTATTCCCAAAGATTGATTGAAGGGATTGTAGAAGAGGATTGAGAGATAGTTTCAAAAAATTTATTTTAACCTTCTTTACCAACAGAATCTTTAAATAATCCTTTTCCCTTTAATCCAAAACATGACCAAGTTTATCGCGTTGGTTTCTGGAAAAGGGGGTGTAGGTAAGACCACTTGCACTTTAAACATAGGCCAAAGTCTGGCCAAGCTGGGCAAGGATGTAGTGCTTCTCGATGCCAACATTGTCACTCCTAATCTGGCCCTTCAACTGGGACATATGAATCCAGAGGGGACATTAAACAAATTCCTGCGCAAAGAAAAAAGCCTCAAAGAAATAATGTACCTGCATGAAAGCGGCATTTCCTTAATCCCCGCTTCTCCATCCTTACGCGAATACCAAAGGACTAATCCCCAAAAATTGCATAAAGTCTTTGACCTGTTAAAAAATGCCGCTGATTTTGTCTTGGTAGATGCGCCCAGCGGCTTGGGATATGACTTATTGCAGATACTCAAAAGCACCGATGAAGTCTTAGTGGTGGTGAATCCAACCTTAAGTTCGGTCATGGATGGATTAAAAACTATTCAGCTGGCCAAAGAAAACAACAACACCATTGCCGGGATTATTTTAAATATGAGCCATGGGAAAGATGAGCTTACCCCCAAAGAAGTAGAAAGCATCTTGGAACATCCTATCCTTGCTAATATCAAACATCATCGTAAAGTGCGTAAAGCTGCCCACAAACAGATGCCCCTGACCCATCTTTATCCGAGATCAAAACCAGCCCGTGAATTCATGAAAGTGGCCCAGCATCTCACTTTAGGACACCGATAAATCACTGTAAATTTACAAAATGAAACAACAGAGAAGGTACGAGCTTAAACAGAAAGGATGGCGGGAAGAAGAATTAGTGAAAGCAGAAGCGATTCTAGATAAAGCCACAAAACATGATATTTTCTTCTCAAAAATAGTTTTTTGGAGCGCTCTGGTAGTGATTGTCTTCGCCAACCTCCTGATTTCCGTCGTATTGATCCCCTTCTTGATCGCCCTCTATGACCTAGTCTTATACGCGATTGTGGCAGTACTGGGATTAGTCATCGGCTTCCTCTACAATTTCCTCATCACCGATATCGGCTTATTAGAGACAAAACATCATCGCGCCGCCAGTATTATTATTCCCATCATTGCTTTCGGTAATGTGGTGGTGATGGTGCTTACTTCTAACCGTTTCATAGAAAGCATCCAGCTCAACAACCAACCCCATAATCCTTGGATTGTTGCTGCGATATTCGCAGGAGCATTTATTTTGCCGTATGTTGCTGATCAGATACGGATTGCTTTTCAGAGATGATTTCTACTTCACTCAACTTCCAATCGCAATCAGAGTGACTCCTAACATCACTCCGCCTAAAGCTACCCATTTCCAGACACTCATCTTTTCTCCAAGGTATTTTACGGAAAGTAAAGTCGTGATCAAATATGATATCGAGCTAAGAGGATAGACCACACTTAATTCTTCCCGCTGTAAAATAATCACATAGAGAAGTAAGGAAAGCCCGAATAAAACCACGCCTTCCCAAAAGATGCGGCGGAAAAATAATTGGCGCAGGGGATATTTTGATGCTGCTTTTTTTAAGAGGATAACCGCCATCGAACCGGATAATACGCCCACTAAGATTAAAAATATGATAAACAGCGCGATCATGGCAAATCCCTCTGCATTTTTGCAACACGTGAACTGCTCCATCCTAAGAGAATAACGGAAAAGAGAATCAACAGCACTCCTGCCCATTTCCAGACATTCATGCTCTCGTTAGGAAAAAAGAAAGGAGCAAGGATGCTTACCCAGACATAACTTGTGGCAATAATTGGATACAACATACTCAACTCACCTTTCTTAAGGGCAAGAATCATCAAGATCGATCCTACAATATATAATAAACATCCTAAGATGAAAGGCGCATTAAAAAAACTGAAAGGATCAGAAAAATTAATTCTCAATGCCCCTGCTTTCCAAAACATTTGTCCTGAAGAGGTAAATATGGTGCAGGCTAGCATCAGCAAAAATCCAGTGCGAAGTGAAGACTTTTCGATCTTATCCATAACCTATTCTTCCAGCAAAATCTTTACGATAGTCGCATAGGCTGGTCGAGCGATTAAAACACCAACCGACATACCAACTATAGTTGTAAGCGCAAATCCTTTCAATAATCCCGCGCCAGCCCAGAACCAGGGGATCAAACTGCCTAAATTAATCACTTCGGCGCCCATGCTGATAAACAAAGCCTTCTTGATCCTGCTTTTCCAGTCCAGCTCTTGCGCTTCTTTACGCAAAGTTTCATCAGTGATGACAATGAAATGGTTCATCCCTGTTCCTACCACGACTATCAATCCGGCTATCGAGGCTAGGTCCAGATTCCAGCCTGCCAATGCGGCAAAGCCTAAAATTAACACCAATTCGCTCAGCATCACTAAAACCATGGGGAAAATGACCACAATTTTCCTATAGCGCACTAAAACTACGCCTGATACTGCCACGAGCGCTAGTACGCCAACTAACATCACATTATGCAGAAACTCCTTTCCCAAGGAAGGAGAGATGGTATCTGTTTTTACTATATCTAACTTTACCGGCAAGCTTCCGGTAAGCAAAACCGTCTGAAGCTTCTTCATATTCTTCAGCGCATCATTGACCGCGTCAGCTTGAGTGAATCCCGCACCAGAACCTGAAATCTGGATGTCAGTAGTGGAACTTCCTTTCAATTCACAACCGACACGCAGCCTATCCACTTCAACATCATCAAGATAGAGGGTTAGATCATCACTCAAATAACAGCTTCCTGCTTCGGAAACAGTCTTCAAATTTCGAGTGATATCCGCATGATGCTGCGCTGCTTCTGGACTGAGCGAGATCTGGAAAGCAAACCGGCAATGGTAACCGCCTTCGAAAGGCTGGCAGCCAACATAAGGATCAATTCCTGAACAATCGGCGCTGCGGCAAACATAAGTGATATCCTTTTTCCCGCCCAAGAAGACGGTTTCATTTCCTATCTTTGCTTCAAATTTTCCCTGCCTTGCCAGCAATTCCTGGATTTCATCTTCGGTGACGCCGGCAATTTCAATCAATATAAAATCATTCCCTTCCAAGTCAGATGCGCTGCGTACGACGATGTCCCGCAGCCCATATACATTCAGCCGTTCCTTCAAACTGTCTACGGTCGTCTCTAAATCTTCTTCAGAAATTTCACCTGCAGGCTGCAGCAAAACGCGAGTTCCGCCTTCCAGATCCAATCCCATCCGCAGATTGGAGAAGGAAGCTTCTTTCACCTTTACGCCTACATCGACAGCCCCCTCAGCATTCCCGGGAATAAGAAAAGCATACGTTTGGGTACTGGTTTCCACACTAACTGTTCTATTTGCACGAAGTTGGGAAAGAGCGGAATAATAATCTTCTACAGTATCGGTCTGGATCCCATCTACAGAAAGGATGCGTTCCCGGGCAGTGGGCATCACTTTAGCAGGAATAACTAAACCTGCTTCAGCCAGAGAAGAATTTGTTTTTAGAGAATAGATTTCTACCCCTTCTGTCCCAAAAATCTGAGGTTTGATTGCTAACATAGATAATACCAAAAACGTGAGAAGCAGCAAAACTCTCCAATTTACCAATAATTTTTTTATCTTGTTCATCGTTTCACACGTTTCTTCTCTAAGTGCCAGCGTAATATGCCAACATTCTGGATCCAGGTTACAATAGTATCCGTCAGCAGTCCGATCAAGAGGATCAGCATGATCTGCTTGACAATCTCGCTTTGCACAAAAATCAAGGCGACGATGACTGCCACTAACGTAGTCTGGGTCATGGTCCAGCCAGTTCTAAGAGCGCCGTAGATGCGCTGCAATTCTGTCCCATCACTGCGCTTAATCAGGCGCGAAGAGATGACCACTTCACCATCTACAGAATACCCTATCAACATCAGGAAAGCGGCGATTCCTGCAGGATGCAGTTTTATCCCCGTCAGATTAAATACTGCCAAGGTAATCACGATATCGCAGAACGCCGCGAGGATCACCATCAAGCTGGTGATGAAAACCCGGAAATACAGAATGACCATGATCCCCATCAATAAAAAGGAAAAAACTAAAGCGATAAGCATCTGTTTGAAAAAATTATTTCCCAATGAAGAACCTACCACTTCGACGCTATAATCTGCTTTTTGTAATGCAGACCGCTCTGACAGGGCGCTGATCAAAACATCGATCTCGCTGCCATCCTGTAGTCCAGAATCGATGGCTATGCCAGTTATTTTTCCGGCAGAACTTAAAGTACGTACTGTCACATCCGCAGCAGGGAATCGCTGCTGTAAGGATTCTTCCAATTCAATGGGAGAAACAGAAAGATCTTTCGTGATAGTGATGGTCGACCCACCTTTCAAAGAGATTCCTTTATTGACAAAATCGCCCGTAGTTTTATACTGTACCCCTAACTGCACCAAGGATAAAACTAGAAGCAAAAGCGGAAAAATCATCAAGAGCTTATACTTGGTTTCATAAATGTGTTTGAGCTTCTGAAGCATTTGCATTTTGCCTCAAGGCTGATATATAAAGATTACGCTATACTGGCGGTATTTTCCCCCCCCATAACATTTATATATTATTCTGCTATATTATGATCTAAAAAGGTGATAGTTTGAAACTCATCGAATTGAGAGGAGTCGGTAAGAGCTTTGGAAAGAACGGAATTCTTCAAGATGTAAATATCATCATTGAAGAAGGAGACATCTGGGGGATCATCGGCCGTTCTGGAAGCGGTAAAACGACGCTCCTGAATCTTATTGCCGGATTCCTGGAACCTAGCAGCGGTGAAGTGCTGCATTCCTTTAAAGTAACAGAAGGGCCAAAAAGCATGCATGCCAATCTGCATCGGATCAAAGACCAGATCGGCTACGCTCCGCAGCATAATTCTTTTTATCCAAAATTGACGGTCATGGAGAACCTGCTTCATTTTGGGCAGCTTTACAATTTACCAAAAGAAACCCTGCAAAATAATATTAAAGGGCTGTTACAAGCCACTGAATTGGCGATCCATCAAAATAAATTGGCAGAGCATCTTTCCGGCGGCATGCAGAAGAGATTAGACCTGGCCTGCAGCTTAGTGCATAAACCAAGAATTCTGGTGCTAGACGAGCCCACCGCTGACCTTGATTCGGTATTGCAGAAAGACATCATGAATTTTCTTGCGCAAGTCAACAAGCAAGGCGTGACCTTAATCATCGCTTCACATCACCTGGATTTGATGGAAAAAGTGTGCAATAAAGTTGCCATCGTGCATCAGGGAAGAGTGCACAGCAATGGATATCTCGAAGAGATCCGCAAGCCCTTCCTTAAAGACAATTTCACCATTTCCTTAAGTCCGGGAGAAAACAAGGAACGTTTCATCTCTATACTGAAAACCTTGCCGGTAGACAAGATCATCGACCGGCAGCAGCATCTTATCATCCATCCAAAAAATATCCTGAAAACTATCACTGGATTGCTTACCATGATCCAGGATGAAAATCTGTACCTTCACGATCTGGATATCCGCCGCCCTTCGCTGGATGAAATATTTGAAACTATCACCCAAGAAAAATAATCAACAAAATATACGTAATAAAAAAAAATGAAATCACTCTGGCTGCTTACCAAAAAGAATCTGAAATTGCTGGTCCGTTCCAAAATGTCCGCTTTAGTTGTTTTCTTCGCTCCGCTCTTCATTATTCTTTTATTAGGATTATCCTATAATACCAGTTCAAACTATGGGCTGAACATCGGGATTTATGCGCCGGAATTTACCGGCGAGGTGGAGTCTCTGATGAGTTCTTTGCAAGAGCAGGAATTTAAGATCGTAAAATACGAAACCTCGGTAGATGATTGTGTTAAAGACATCAAAGGAGGTTATGTCCATACTTGTGTTTCGCTGCCTGAAAGCTTAGCCGTAGAAAGCAATGAACAAAAAGAAGTTTTATTTTATGTTGATCCCAGCAAGATCAATCTAGTCTGGGTAGTGCAGGATACTTTGGGAGAAAAATTCAATCTTAAATCGCAGGAAATTTCCAAGGGATTATCGGGCGGTTTACTTTCAGCTGTTTCTGATACCAAAAGCAAGTTGGAAGAGCAAAGAACACAACTAAGTTCAGCCAAAGAAAAAAGTGCTGCCGCTTCCAGCGCAGCCCAAGAGATAAACCAACAGCTTACTGCCCTGGACTTAACCGTGCCTGCCAGCACGTATGATCCTCAACTCATTGTCACCTTTAAAGATACCGCTTCTCCAAGAATTAAGAGCAGTCTTTCTGATGTGAAGGAGGCTATAGAGACCGTGGAAGCATCAGGACTTGAAGATAAAACTGCTATCCTTGGCAGCCTCGGCGAAGTGGAAGATACATTAAAATCGCTAGATACTTTAGTCAGCGGCGGAGCTGGCGGAGCGGCAGCTTCAAGCGGAAATACTTCCAACAACCAGACTACTGTCACTTCAACGGCATCACCTTCAGGATTCCTCAGCGCATTAGTCTTATTAGAAGAAGAATTGCTCAATACAAAAGTAAAATTAACTGCTGCGGCGACTGCAGTGGGAAGCACCAGTTCCAGCTTAAGTTCAACCACGCAAAACTTGCAGGAAAGCGTCAGCGCTTTGGAAGTCGCACAACAGAAAGTAACTGATATGAAAGCAAGCCTAGATGCCCAGAAAGTGACTGATGCCAAGGTCTTGTCTGCGCCACTGGTCACCAAAATAGAAAGTGTGAGCCAGGAAAGTTCGTATCTTAATTACATGTTCCCGGCCTTGTTAGTCTTAGTGGTGATGTTCACCTCATTATTACTGGGAACAACTTTGGTGATGATGGAGAAGAATAGCCCTGCCTTTTTCAGGAATTATTTCCTTCCTTTACGGAAAGGGACCTTTGTCATCTCTACCTATCTTACTACCTTAGTGATCACCTTGGTCCAAGTTTTAGTCATCTTAGCAGTATCCGCAGTATTCCTGAAGGATAATTTAGCGCAGCTGTTGCCGGTGGCGGGAGTGTTGTTATTATCTTCATCTGTATTTTCTTTTATGGGCATGGGTATAGGATACGCGTTTAAATCAGAAGAAACTGGAACCTTAGCTTCTATCTCTACTGGAAGCCTGTTATTGTTTGTCTCTGGAGTGGTCTTGCCCATAGAAACCATTTCTCCCGCCATCAGGAGCATCGCTAGTTTCAATCCTTTCGTCATTTCGGAAAGCGTCATCCGTGAAATATTCTTGTTCAACGCCGGCATTTCCGGGATTTGGCCTGAGTTAGTCACCTTAGCCGGATATACGATGGGATTATTTGTCATCATTGTCGTTGCAGAATATCTCGTCCACCAGCACTTTATCTCGGGCTTTATGAAACATCGCCATCTGAAACATCGGCAGCAGGAGAAAAGAGATAAGAATAATGTCTAAGATTCTCATCGCCATCACCGGCTCCCCCGGAGTAGGAAAATCTACCTTAGCAAAAATTCTGGTACAGAAACTAGGCTTCGACCGTTTAGACCTGCATCATCACTATAAACGCATTTCTACCAACTATAATCGCTCCAAACGGAGTTATGATGTTGATTACCAGAAATTTGAGAAACTGGTGAAAGAAAAACTGCAAGAATCGAAAAAAGGATTGGTTATAGACTCGCACATAAGCCATCTGCTTCCCAAAAGATTAGTGGACGTATGCATAGTGCTGATCCATTCTAATCTCAAAACCTTAGAGAAGCGATTAAAGGCGCGGAAATACTCCAAAAAGAAAATCCGTGAAAACCTCGACGCGGAAATATTTCAGGTCTGCTTGATGGAAGCAAAGGAGAAAGGACATAGAGCATTGATATTTGATACCGCAAAAGGAATGAATAAAGACCAGATGGTCAATGAAGTGTATGCAGCTCTAGGTAATCTAAAGTAAATAGGGGACGAAACTGTTCAGGGCCTAATTCTTCCGGTAACAATAAGTTCACCACATTTTCCAGAGTAGCATCATAATTAACTCCTATCTTGGCCGAAGATGCATTCAGATTAGTCTTGATCATCGGCCCTTTTGCATCCAGTATATTGATGGCATGATTCCTGTACACTTCAAACCAGACCTTCTTAAAATGTTTTTTATGTAAAAGAAGATCATAGTAAATCCGTAAACTGTCAAGAGCTCCGTCTCCCCTGATTGAATAGGCAACAGAAATAGTGGATTTAATTTTTGTTTCATTGTGAAAAGATGATCGAGATACTTTACTTCCTAAATAAAAATATTCTCCTTTGGTTTTTACCTGAGTTTCCTGAAGATAAAAACTATTGCCGACATGATGATCATAGGCAGGCCAAGTTTGTATCCTTTCAATTTTGCTGGGAGGATATTTCAGAAATAACGAACCATCTTCCTTATAGGGAAGAACTGCATACAATCCGGCTTGAGTCTGATGCGTCTTATAACAAAATGGCTGGGCATTCCAGGGAAGGTTATTGCGCCAGGTCCTCGGCAGGCGGACGATCTCCTTTCCATCCTGCAACGATCGATCCCAGTTCATGAGCTTCTCAAGAAAAGACATGGGAAGAGTAAAGAAGAAATAATTTATAAAATACACGCCCTATTTCTCCATCCATGGCCCTTACCGCAACCGAAAGACTGCACTTACGGAAAACTATCAATGAATTAAAGAGTCATAAGGCTCCCCATACTGAGTTTGTGACCGTGTACATTCCGCAAGGCTATGAAATCTTCAAAATCATCCAACATCTGGCTGAAGAGCAAGGAACCGCTTCTAACATCAAATCTGCCTCTACCAGAAAAAACGTGCAAGGCGCCTTAGAAAAGATGATCCAGCATTTGCGCGGCTATCCCAAGACGCCTGTCAATGGCCTGGCTGTTTTCTCCGGAAATATCGCTGCCGGCGAAGGAAAGCAAGATTTCCGGGTCTGGAGTGTCGAGCCTCCTGTACCATTAAACGTTAGGATATATCGCTGTGATAAAAACTTCGTCACTGACATTCTTGAAGAGATCATGGTTGATCATAATGTTTACGGCTTAGTGGTTCTTGACCGACGAGATGCTATTCTTGCTTTACTGAAAGGAAAAACTATTGTTCCTTTGCAGAAAACACACTCTGAAGTTCCGGGAAAATTTAAGGCTGGCGGTCAGAGCGCTCAGAGATTTGCCAGAATTCGTGAAGGAGCCTACAAAGACCACTTCAAGAAGATCGCTGAATACATGAAGAACCAATTCCTTCCCTTGGGAAATAATCTGAAAGGTATTATCGTCGGCGGTCCTGGAACGACGGTCAACGATTTCCTGCAGAAAGAATACATCACCGGAGATCTGCAAAAGAAAATTATCGGCACTAAAGATTTATCCTACACTGAAGAGTACGGTTTGCAGGAATTGCTGGATAAATCCGAAGACCTGCTGGCAGAAGAAGAAATCGCCCGGGAAAAGAAAACCATGCAGGAATTCTTCAACGAATTCCGGGAAAATCCCAAGAAGGTCACTTATGGTGAAGCGCAAACTCTCAGAGCATTAGAAATGAATGCGGTAGGTACGCTATTGTTGTCTGAGAGCATGCCTGAAGACAAAATCTTCGAACTGGAAGAGAAAGCCCAGAAAGGCGGCGCTATTGTCAAGATTATTTCTATTGAAACTCGCGAAGGAATTCAGCTGAAAGAATTAGGCGGTATTGCGGCTATTTTGAGGTATGAGATAGAGCAGGGTTAGAGACCAAAAATCATAAAGAAGGAGTAATCATTTGTTTGCCTTTTTTATCATATTGTTTTAGCAACTTTTCCATTAAAGAAAGCCTACTTTCATTTTTACAGAGAAGCTCAAAATGCTTGTTTATATTTATCCCCTTTATTTTTAGTTCAAGAGATGCAGGTATCTTTAGCGGTTTGGCTGCTTCCCATTCTTGAACTTTCATCCAATAATTTGTTGGCGATGCTCCAAATTCATCTCCTTGCCAGTACTGTTTTTCTTTCTGAATGGAATTAAGTTTGGTGTTGAAAGCTCTTTCAAATTCCTCTTTTTGAGTTATACCAGAAAGATAAAAATATGGTCCAGCGTTATCTACATCTTCTCGGATAGCCTTTTCTGCTCCCATTTCATCACGACGTATTTTATGGCAATCTTCTAATTTCAACCCTAACGTACTAGATAAATCCTCCAGAGTAGTCTTAACTGTCCTTGCCTCTATAGGATTATATTTTACATAATTCGGCATTAGAACTTCGTATCTAACAAGCTGTTCTTCGTTAGGATAATAAGCAAAATATATCTTTTCCATTCAGAAATTAACCAAAAACTGATTCCTATAAAAGCATTATCAATCTCAACTATACTAAATAACATCATATAGGCAATTCTTATAAAATGAGAGGACAAAATATACACATGAACCTTATCGAAGAATCGTTCCAGCGCTTATTCCCGGAGAAAGAATTCCCATATCAGGTCGAAATGGAATACAATCGCAGGTTAGCTGATTTTAATGCCAATATCCGTTTAGAGCCCAGAAAGATCAAAGTAAATCTCAACCTGCAATGGAAAGATATCGATCCGGAAATAAAGATAGGCTTGATCCAGCATCTTTTATTGCGTATTCTTAAGAAAAAGGCTAATACCCGCAACATCGACCTCTACAACAATTTCATCAAGAATATTCCTATTCTTACTCCAAAAACGAAGTCTGATCCGCTCTTAGAGGCAGCCTTCCATCGCGTCAATCATCAATTCTTATCCAATGAAGTAGAGATACCTAATCTAACTTGGGGTACTGATTCATTTCGTAAATTAGCCAGTTACAATTTTCATACCGATACTATAACTATGTCAACCTTGTTTGTCGATGCCTCGCCGGAAATTCTGGATTACTTGATGTATCATGAGATGCTCCATAAATTCCATAAATTCAAACATAATCAAGGACGAAGCTCCTTCCATACTTCTGCCTTTCGAGAAGATGAGCAGCGTTATCCAGAGCATCAAGTAATTGAAAAAGAAATAGAAAACATCATTAGGAGGAAAAAATATGCAGGAACCAAAAGAAGAAAACCAATCTTATGGGGATTATTCCAGTAAGATGTCCATGCTGGAAATGCTTACTGGCAATTATGAGTGGAACCTTAACCACGGTAACGGCGGTCATCTTTTTGGCAACTATTGCAAAATAAAGGAAAAAGTAGCCTCAGAATATCTCTTTCCGGAAGGAAAATTCACCTTAAAACAAATGGAAGAACGCTTTTTTCTCTGGAATTATGATCCTCTACTCAGCAAGACTAGCGATATATTTAAAAATAAGCCTAATTTTTGCTAAGCTATGGAGAAGAAATCCGTAAGCGTGGGAAACCTGAAGAAAGGCGATACCATCATCATTGACGACGCCCCCTGTAAGATCACCGATACCGCAACGTCAAGGCCCGGAAAGCATGGGCACGCTAAAGTGAATCTTACCGCAGTAGGCATCCTTGACGGCAAAAAGCGGCAGATGGTCCTTCCCGGCCACGATAAAGTCGAAGCGCCTATCATCGAAAAGAAATCAGCTCAAATCCTCTCTGTTAACGGAAACATGGCCAATGTCATGGACATGGAGACTTATGAGACCTTTGACATGGAAATTCCTGAAGAATTGAAAGAAGAAGTCAAAGAAGGGAAAGAAGTGCTCTATTGGACCATCATGGGCGCCAAAGTGATGAAACAAGTTAAAAATTAAAGTGATACTCTATGGCTACTAAATTCGACGAAGCATTGAACCGATTGATCAAAGGAGTTTTTGTCTGCAGAAACTGCAAATCTAAAATCAGAGCTTCCAGCCTGAAAGTCAGCCAGGGCAAGATCAAATGCCGAAGCTGTTCTTCAGTAAAACTTAGGCCGAAAAGGAAGAAGTAGAATTCTCATGTCTCTTCAAAAAATTATTAGTAGTTTTCAACAGGGAAGAAAAGAAGCTAGAATTTTGTACGATGATAATGCGCCTGTAGTAACTCCAGAAAGAGAGTTATCTTCCTACTCCAGAACAGAATTAGTTTCATATTATGCAGGACTATTATCCCGGCCAAAAGCAGTCTACGAAATTGCGAAGTTCTTTGTCAGCGGCCAAGCTTCAGGCGGACAAGGGATCAGTCCAGAAGAATTAGATGATCATGATCCGCTGAATACTAAAAAACAATAAAAATCGGAGCTTTTTTAAACTCTGTTACTCTCTCTTTCTGATATGATAGATGGGTTAGCATTTGTGTTAGAACACAAGTTTATCTTTCTCTTTTACCTAGCGGTGATCCTAGTTGTAGCGTTCAACTGGAAAAAGATAGATCGCCAAGCTAAAATAATTCTCCTTTATCGCACCAAATGGGGATTAAGATGGATGGACAAATATTCCCAGAAGTTCCGCGAATGGGTCATCCTCTTTGGTTACATCGGTATAGGGGCAGGTTTTGTCGGTCTAGTGGTGATCTCATATTTTCTTATCGTCAATCTTTATTCACTGATCACTCATCCTGCTGCGGTACCTGGAGTTTCTGTAGTGCTTCCTGGCGTCAATGTCCCCGGATTAGGCATTTTACCTTTTTGGTATTGGATCTTAGCTCTTTTTATCATCGCAGTAGTGCATGAATTTTCGCATGGCATTGTCGCCCGCGCAAACAACATCCCCATCAAAAATACTGGATTGCTCTTATTAGGGCCTATCCCTGGCGCCTTTGTCGAACCTGATGAAAAAAAGCTTCGCAAAGAAAAAGATATCGTGCAATATTCTGTATTGGCAGCGGGCTCTTTTTCCAATATTGTCTTGGCCGTTGCGGCTTTTCTTATTCTTAACTTAGCGTTTGCCCCTTTGCAAGAGATGATGGTTGAGTCAACCGGAGTCAGTTTCTCTTATGCTAATGAAACATTTCCAGTAGCTCAAGCAGGGATTCAACCTGGTACTGTTCTTACGGGCATCAACAGCCAAAAGACACTTAATCTGCAAGAATTTAATAATGAATTAGTAAGGTATCGTCCTGGCGAATCGATTATTATTAACACGATGGAAAAAGATTATCAGCTAACTTTAGCCTCTCATCCTGGTAATGCCAAAAGAGCATATTTAGGGATTGCAGACATTAAAAACCAATATGATATCAAAGATAATTATGAACATGGGATCGGAAAAGTTCCCTATGCCATG
This sequence comes from Nanobdellota archaeon, assembly GCA_030697505.1. Lineage (GTDB taxonomy): Archaea > Nanobdellota > Nanobdellia > Woesearchaeales > GW2011-AR9 > JACPIL01. Next base: position 36,152 of record JAUYPX010000024.1, read on the forward strand.
TTAGAATGGCTTACGGGCATGGAAAGAGGCGTTCCAGGGTTTTTAAGTTGGTTATTTTTGCTAAGTTTCAGTATCGGGCTATTCAATTTACTGCCGCTGCCGATAGTTGATGGGGGCAGGATGGCCCAAGTATTCTTGCACAAGTTAAAAGGCCCAGAAAAAGGAGAACGATTGTATCATAAAATTGGTCTATTCTTTTTATTGATATTGTTATTGAATTTATTTTATCCTTTTTTAGCGAAGTTGTTGTAGGTTTCATAAGAACTATAAAGGAGAAGCCTAAGAATACAGCATGTATAATGATGATTACACGCTTGAAGATTTTGTAAAGAATCCTACCAAAGGCATATCCTTCAAATCTATCTACAACGAAATACAAGCAGATCTAGATTTTTCACACCTTTTCTCAGGAAAAAGAAAGCTTCTGAAAGTTAATTTTGCTACCTTTGCTTCATTTGGGATAATCTCTCTTCCTCATGAACTCATCCACGCTGGTACAAATTACCTTACTGGTGGAACAAATAAAGAAATAGTTGTAAACACTTTATATGGCGGCCAACTTTGGGAGAAAATCATCCCGGGAGTAGAATCAAAAGTATTATTCCCTTTACTTGGTGGTTATGTTAAGATAAACTAGCCAGAAATCCCACTGCTTTAGCTGTGGGATGAATGGCGTTAGCTTTTTCTATTTGAAAACATTCTACTTTGCATGGCAAAGTGATGTGCCTCACCAGAGGAGGTGAGACACATGAATATTTACAAA
>JAUYPX010000028.1 GCA_030697505.1 Nanobdellota archaeon
ATTTGTGGAGTCCAGGAAAGTTCATGGGCAGTGTTGGGCATATAACGCTCGAGACTGCAAAGAAATACATCGAGGCACATCACGCCAAAGTTTTCTTTCTAGGAATCCCAGACTTTTAAGTCTGGGAGGATGTCAATTCTGGACAATAATTAGTAGGGGTGAACCAACATGGTCATGAAGGAATGTCCGGCTTGCGGAGAGGAAGTTGACAAGGATGATATGTGTCCAGACTGCAAGAAGTGCATCAGCTGTTGCGATTGTTTTTAGGGAGAATTCTTAAATTAAATTTTTATTTTCTTATCTCCTCAGATTCTTAAAGTAAATGATCTGCCGTTCCCGTTTCAGAGCAGCTTTCTTGGTCCTAAATTTTCCCAATACTTTCTTTTCGTCTTTACTATAAAGAACCCATTTATAGCCTTTCTTTTTGAGGACCATCTTATAACGGAACTGCCAATGCTGCTCTCTGCACTACTTCAGATAAAGCCGGATGTACATGGATAGTATTCCGCAATAACTCTAATGCTTTATTCTTTCCGGCTTTCATAGCAATACAAACTTCATGCAATAATACTGACGCTTCCGGCCCTAAGATATGGCAGCCCAGGATCTCTTTGCTTTTTTTATCCACAATCAGCTTCACAAAGCCATTCTTCTCGCCGATAGCAAATCCTTTTCCGGTATCTTTGTAATAGGCTTTTCCAACCACATACTGCTTTTTCTGTTGCTGTGCTTCTTGTTCGGTCAAACCTACGCCAGCAATCTCCGGAGAGGTAAAAATTGCATGCGGCATAGGATAATAGTCAACTGCTTTTTTTGTTCCTAGAACATGATTCAGAACATACTCCGCTTCCAAATTAGCGCTGTGCCTGAATAGATATACGCCCGCAATATCCCCCAAAGCCCAGATGTTCTTCACATTGGTTTCCATGAATCTATTGACCGAAATGAATCCTTTATCATTAACTTTTACACTTGTTTTTTGCAACTGCAGGGTATCGCTGTTCGGGTTTACCCCTGTCGCAACTAATAATTTCTCTGCGGTGATCTTCTTGGTGGAGTTTCCAACTTTTACGGTCACAGTAACTCCACTTCTCTGCTTTTCTACTTTTAGTACATCGGCACTAGTAAAAACAGTATGCTTTTTTTTCCAGAGATCAGTAATGAGATTTGAAACCTCCTGATCTTCTCGGGGAACTAACGCAATGTTGCGCTGCACAATAGTAACTTTCGTACCCAATTCAGCGTAAAAGAATCCTAATTCTACCGCAATATAGCCACCACCGATAATGATCATACTTTTCGGCAACACGGTCTGACGTAATGCTTCCGTGCTGGTCAGGTAGGGAACTTTGTCCAATCCGGGAATAGGAGGAATAGAAGGCCTAGCTCCGGCAGCAATAAGAATTTTCTTTCCTTTGATTTTTTCGCCATTAACTTCTACTACATATTTATCTACAAATTTTCCTCTTCCCTTATAGAGTACTGGATTTTTCTCAGCACGTACATTTTTTTCAATAGAATGAGAATCGTCATCAACAGCGTGACTGGCTCGGTCGGTAACAAATTTGAAATTTACTTTGTTAAGCTTCGCAGTTAAGCCAAATTCTTTTGCACGGTGAATCCATTCCGCAACTTCTGCGGAGTGGATCACAATCTTCGAAGGGATACAGCCGCGATTCAGGCACGTTCCACCTAAAGGGCCATCTTCTACTATAGCAACTTTCAATCCCTGCTCTGCTGCTCCGACTGCAACATTCAATCCTGCGCCGGAGCCGATAACGATCAAATCGAAAGTTTTCATGCTTTATCTCGTGCTGATATAATTCCGACGTATTGTATGTCTAAAGATACTCCTTTGTAATTGTCTCCGAGAACTTCATTCTTTATTTTTGCCAGTAAACCCTCATCGATAGGGTCAGGGCTTTCGAGAAGAGGTTGTATCCTTACTGCAATAGTAATTTTACCTTCAAGTCTGCTTAGTCCACAGGCCATGCTGTATCCTAAATCTTCTAGGTCTAATCCTTTTTCTCGCATGAACTCTTTCTTTAATTTGCTATAATATGTCCAATTAATATCTGCCATCACTAACCTCTTTTAATCTTAAGAAGAATTTTAACTTAATAAACTCTTCTTTTTCTTATAGTTGCCCTTTTCCAGTCAAAAACAAGATTTAAATAATCCTAAAAGTTCATCTGGACATGAGCAAAAAAAGGGTGTTTGTTACTCAGCGGATCCCTGAAAAAGGAATAAAGCTGCTGAAGAAATATTTTCAGGTAAAGGTTTATCCTAAAGATCAAGTCATACCTCGAAAAGAGCTTCTCCGGGAAGTAAAACAATGCGATGCCCTGCTCTCTCTGCTTACGGAAAAAATAGATGCAGAAGTCTTGAATGCCAATCCAAAATTGAAAGTTGTCTCTAACTATGCAGTCGGCTATGATAATATCGATGTCAAAGCAGCTACTGCTAAAGGAATTCCGGTCTGCAATACTCCCGGGGTGCTGGAAAATGCCGTAGCTGAACATACTTTTGCTTTATTGTTAGCATTATGCAAACGTATCGCCGAAGCGGACCAATATGTGCGCGCAGGAAAATACAAGCGCTGGGAACCGATGCTGCTGCTGGGAACGGAACTGGAAGGAAAAACAATCGGCATCATCGGCCTGGGAAGGATTGGCGCGGGTGTCGCGGAACGGGCTCGGAAAGGCATGGGTGTTAACGTACTGTATCACGATATCAAACGTAACAAGCAGTTTGAAAAAGAATACCAGGCAAAATTTGTTTCTTTGTCCGAACTGCTGAAGAAATCTGATTTTGTTTCCCTGCACGTTCCTCTCCTTCCCTCCACTCATCATCTTATCGGCAAAAAAGAATTAGCAATGATGAAAAAAACTGCTTACCTCATCAATACTTCTCGCGGGCCAGTGATCGATGAAAAAGCGCTGGTACAAGCTTTACAGAAAAAACAGATAGCTGGCGCAGGATTGGATGTCTATGAACAGGAACCAAGATTAACCCCTGGCTTGACTAAACTCAAAAATGTGATCTTAACTCCCCATACTGCTTCTGCCACTATTGAAGCGAGAACAGCTATGTCGGAATTGGCCGCGCAGAATATCATTGATGTTCTGCAGGGAAGGAAAGCGAAATTTACGGTGAATCCAGAAGTGTACAATCGCAAACAGAAATAAATTCTAAATACTAATTAAGAAAAATAAGATAAAAAAAGAAAAATATACTAAAGGATTGAAATTTTTGAACAAAATTTCCCTCCTTTATATATACAAAGGGCTTAAATTTTCTTCGAAATTTATGTCCTTTGGTATACTTACTTCTTTGCGCCCATGATCCTGAACATGGTCGTTCCGCACTTGGAGCATTTTCCTTTCATCGCTCTTCGCTGTACGCCGCCTTTTCCTTTCATGGCGACTTCCTTTGCGTCAGCCATCTGTCTTTTTGACTTACACTTGACACAATATCCTTCTACACTTGCTGCTGCTGCCATTATAAAACACCTCAGTATTTTGTTAGAACGTTAAATCACGCCCTTTACGCACATTGAGCTTATTTGTATTATAAACATTTCGCTAGAATAAGGGTAAATGGTCTACTTTACGAGGCCAATCTTGATATTGAATTTATCACTTTGTAATGAAGTCTCACTCACATCTCTTAAATTTATTGAAGGAGTTCTACGTTTGCTGTGTACACAATATGCGATAGTGTAGGTGTAAAAATTAAATCAATTTTGTAGTTTTGTTGCGGCACTTCAAGACTAAAAAGGCTCCCTACTCGTTCTAAAAATTAAATTATTGCATATCAGTAGGTGTAAAAATTACTCAAAATTTATATACTGTTTAGGTCTCATTGCAGTATGTTCTTACAAAAAAGAGTAATTAATGGCAAAACATACACCTATGTAGGCCACAGTTTTCGTATTGGGAAGAAAATAAAAAAAGTATCTTTCATACTTCACAAAGATGAAGAAGGCTATAACGAGAAAATAATAGAGAGGATTGCCAAGGAACGCGCATCGTATTTTGAAAAACATTTTCAAACTTACTTTTCTCCCGACGAAATAGCCGAAATTGAAACGGAAAAAGTATTTTACCAGATATTCTACAATTTACTGGATACAAAAAGCAAAGAAGAAATTCTCGCTGAGTTCGTGCGTCTGTTTCTTGCCAATAGCATGGAGCTGGAAGGGTCTACCATTACCTCGCAATTAGCAGAGGACATTGAGAGAAAAAAGAAAATCTCCTTGCCGGACTCCGAAGTGCAATTATACCATAATTCCAAACGGGTTCTCCTCAAGGCTATGGATAGTGAATTCAGGTCGGTCATCCAGTTCAAACATTTTCATAAGGAAATCTATGAAAGCATCTATTCTCATGCAGGAAAATTCAAGAATCAGGTTAACACCTTTGGTTATATGGAGAAAGCTGTAACAATCCCGCCGCAAGAGGTGCGGGAAAAGCTAAAAAAGGCCTTACAAGAGTATAAAAAACGAGATGTGTATCCCTTCTTGCGGCCGCTTTTATTTCATCTACACTATCAGAAAGTTCACCCTTTTGCTGACGGCAACAGCAGGCTGGGAAGAATTTTATTAGTTGCGCAAATGTGTAAGCTCAACTATCCTCCCCTTATGTTTAAAGGTGATATGAATTTCCAGATTCGCGAAACGCTGGTAGAATACTGCAACCGCAATAATTTAGATTTTTGCAGGTTTTCCATGGAGCAGTATTTGAATACATCAAAAAAATTCTGGAGGCCGATGATCAAGAAGTTTTTGTTTAAATGAAGGTTACTGTTTCCTGTGGTGAAAAATTATATAGAGAGTTTTGAATAACCCCCGTTTCACAACATTTATAGTATATAACCTTCTTCTTTCTCGTCATAGAGGTGATATTATGAGTTTTAACCAATTTATTTTGAAAGAACAATATGCAAAAGTGCGCGGTCTTGGCGACCGTCTTGAATTGATGAAAAAACAAATTGAGTGGAAGCCATTTCGCCCCATTCTTGCGAGTGTCTTTCGTGACAATAAAGAGACTGGTGGGCGGCCACACACCAACGAAATTACCGTCGTGAGAATTATGCTTCTCCAAGAATGGTACGGTCTTTCTGATCCTGAATTGGAATTTCAGATTAACGATCGACTTTCCTTTCGCAATTTTCTGGATTTTCCAGAAACAGTTCCAGATTTTTCAACAATCTGGAAAATTCGTGATCGCCTCAAAGAGGCAGGAAAAGAAGAAAAAATTTGGAATGCGCTCCAGCATCAGCTAAACCAAAAAGGATACAGTATTCAGAAAGGCGTAATTCAAGACGCCTGCTTTATCGAGGCCGATTTTGGGAGAAAGAGATATTACAACGAGAAAAAAGCAGAGAAGAAGGGTGAGAAGATCGAATATACGGAGAAGCAACAACAGCACATGGATAAAGATGGAACTTTCTCAGTAAAGCATGGTCAAGTCCACTTTGGATACAAAAATCACATTAAAATTGATGTTAAACATTCTTTGATTAGAGAATATGAAGTGAGCACCGCCTCACTTCATGATGGAGAGGTAAATTTGGTTGAATGTGGAGATGGAAAAGTTTATCGAGATAAAGGATACTTTGGAAAAAAACTAAATTGTGACGGCATAAAAGATATGACCATGAAGAGAGCTTCAAGAGGACACCCTCTCACTCAAAAAGAGAAAGACTGGAACAAAGCCGTCTCCAGAGTGCGTGCATCAGGAGAGAGGCCATTTGCAGTCATGAAAAATGTATTTAATGGTGCCAGAACAAAAGTGAAAACGCTGGCAAGAGTTTCCATCAAAGAAATGTTCAAATGTTTTGGATTCAATCTCTATCAATTGGTGACGCTCAGGCGTAGAGAGCTAGCGAAAGCTCTCTAAGAATATTGAAAAAGAGAGAAGAAATAGACTAAGATAAGAGAAGTAGAGAAGAAAAAAAGGAGACTCTAGGCTAATTCTGAGGAAAAATCATTTTTATCGTAAAAAAGAAGGGTTATTCAAAGTTCTCTATATATTTGTGATGATGGAAATGTTCTTGTCATAACCTTTTATATTCAATTTTCCCACAAACATAATTTTACTTCACCAACCCAATCTTAACATTAAACTTCTCACTCTCTAATGATGTCTTCCCCACAAACACAATCTCTTTGACATTCAAAACCGCTTTCAGATCCGCTTCCATGCTCTTGATCATGGCATGGAATTCTAAATCTTCATTCCCTAGAATCAATCCGGTGAATCCTTCCTTCATAGAAAGCTGCTGTTCTGACTTGTATTTGCGCACCGTATTGATGATATCTATCCCCAAGTCGCCAACCAATTCTGCTTTCTCATCCACTAATTTCTGATCAAATTCCGGCCAAGCTGAGACATGGATGCTTTTCTGTCCTTCTCTTTCCGCGAAATACAACTGATAGATCTCTTCGGTGATGTGCGGCATGATCGGCGCGCTCATCTTCAAAATTGCTAGTAAAGTTTGATAAAGAGCGTCCTGTGCGCTTTTTCTTTCTTGCTGGCCGCGCAGATCAGGATTGTACAACCTGTCCTTGACAATTTCCATGTAATTGTCGCAGAGAGTATGCCAGAAGAATTGTTCCACTTCTGATTTTGTTTTTGCATACTCATAATTCTCAAATGAATCGGTGCTTTCTTTGATCACTTTATGCAATTTGCTCAACAGCCATCTATCAAACATAGCGGTAGATTTGCTGATTTCTGCAGGATTATAATTTTCCAGGTGCATCAAGGCAAATTTAGAAGCGTTCCATAATTTAGTCACAAACTTCTGTCCGGTCAAAACGTCTTTCTCCTGATAGGGTAAGTCTTCTCCCAAGCGTGAAGTTGCTGCCCAGAAGCGGATGGCATCTGCAGAGAATTTCTGGATAACATCCTGTGGAGCGACCACATTGCCTTTTGATTTGGACATCTTCTCTCCTTTAGGGTCAAGAACCCAACCGGAAATGGCCGCGGTATCCCAGGGATTAACATTATGCAGCAGCTGTGTTTTAGCCATAGTATAGAAAAGCCAGAAGTTGATGATGTCATGCCCCTGCGGGCGTAAACTCATGGGAAATAATTTTTGATGGATCGGTTTTCCTTCTACTAAATTGACTGCCAAAAATGGCGAGCTTGCTGAGGTAAACCAAGTATCAAAGACATCGGTTTCCGGAATTAATTCTACACCTTTTGGAGCATTCAAGGGCCGATCTTTTACCGGATCTACCGGGAGTTGTTTCTCATCAGCGTAATAGACTTTTCCTTGTTGGTCGTACCATACCGGGATGGGAATGCCAAAATTACGTTGCCGGGAAAATCCCCAATCCCAGTTCAAGCCTTTGATCCAATTATCAAGGCGATGCTTCATGTGTTGGGGATGCCATTGTAGTCGTGCTGAAGCTTCCAGAAATTGTCCTTTTTTATCCAGATATTGAACGTACCATTGTTTTGAGATGATATATTCCACTTCTGCTCCGGAACGCTCGCCGACATTGACGATATGTTCGATCTCTTCTTTTTTGATCAATTCGTGCTGCGCTTCCAGGTCGGCAATAACTTCTTTTCTGGCTTCAGCAGTCAATTTTCCAGCGTATTTTTGGTTTTTTTCATTCAAAGTCCCATCTTTGTTAAGGATATTGATAGGCTTCGCTTCCGGATGACGAGCCATCCACTCCACGCAATCCAAACCGCCATAGGTACAGTAATACACAATTCCTGTCCCATAGTTTGCTTTTACAGAAATATCGTCGCTGATCGGTACAATATTATTTGAGATAGGGATCTTGACTTTTTTCCCGAGCAAGTCTTTCCCCGATAATTTTTCTATTACTTTGTATTTAAAATCTTTAAATTTTTCTTCGTAGGTTGCCGCTCCAGTGATCCAGAATTCATCTCTTACTTTTAGCTTGACATATTTTCCTGCTGCTTCGATGCTCATCCCTACGCAGGCAAATAATAATTCTGGCCTGGTAGTGGCATAGATGAGATGGGTTTTATCCGCACCTATAAGTTGTGCTTTGATATAATTGAGCGTTGATTTTAATCTCTTATCTTCCAGCTCTGCCTGGGCTATGGCCGTTTGGAAGACTCTGTCCCAGAGAATCGGCCCTTCTTTCCTATAGACCAATCTTTTCTTGGCTAAATCTAAGAAACTCTTTTGAGAAATCTTTCGTGAATAATCATCGATGGTGGAGTACACTAAACTGAAGTCGCAGCTCATCCCGATATTTTTCCAATCTTGGACGAAATGGGGGCGTTCCTGGTTCAAAAAATCCAGGCATAATTTTATAACTTCGTGCCGGGGTAAATTCCGCAGGTTCACTTTCTTTTCTTTCTGCACTAATTTTTCTGTGGCTAAGCCATTGTCATCAGTCCCAAAAGGATAATACACCTCATATCCTCGCATCCGCTTGTATCTGGCAATAAAATCCTGCTGCGAGAAAGAGAAAGCATGCCCTATATGCATCCTGCCGGAAACGGTCGGCGGCGGAGTGTCGATGGAATAGACTTTCTTCTTGGTATTTACATCAGCCTTGTAGACATTATTTTTTTCCCAGAACTTCTGCCAGCGAGGTTCAGCTTCCTTAGGCTCATAACGTTGCGGTAATTCCATGCTTACCTAAAGGAGAGAGGATATTTAAAAAGTTAATTGAGAAAGTTTAGTTGATTTTCTTCTTTCTTTCATCACTCGCTCAGCTTTGTTCCTCGACTTTTGCTTTCTTCCCAGGCATTGGTGGTGATCTGCATGAATTCCGCATTCTCCTGCATTCCTTTGATATCAAATGCCCCGCAGTAACTTATGCCGCTCTGCAATCCTTTCACCAATCCTGTGATCACTTCGCGCACGGAACCTTTGTAATCGACAATTATGGCCACTCCTTCCACATAGACATCTAATTTCTCTTTCACTTTTTTTCCTTCCGCATTCTCTTTCCGCTCGTGGTTGCTGTCATAGGAAGCGCTGCCCATGTAACGCTTGTATCGCTTTCCATCTTTAGTGATGATATAGCCCGGCGCTTCATCTGTTCCCGCAAAGAAACTTCCGGAATAGATTGTCGAAGCACCAGCAGCAATGGCTTTGTTTACATCTCCGGGATATTGCATTCCTCCGTCAGCGCTCACGGGAACGTCGTACCATTTGGCCACGGAAACCACGTCCATGATGGCGGTAAGCTGCGGCACACCTGAGCCAGAGATGATTCTCGTAGTGCATACCGCAGATGGTCCGATGCCTACTTTTAACCCATCTGCTCCTGCTTCAATCAAATCTTTGGCTGCCTCTGCCGTGGCAATATTGCCAGCCATCAAATCGACCTGAGGAAAATGCTGCTTGAATTCCTTGATTTTCTGGATCGCCAGTTCAGAATGACAGTGAGCGATATCTAAGATAATCACATCAGCGCCTGCTTCGATCAAGGCTTTGGAACGTTCGATAGTGTCTTTTACTCCTACGGCTGCTCCTACTTGTAACCGGCCTCGTTCATCCCGCGAAGCATGCGGCCATTGTTCTAACTTGCGTAAGTCTTTGGTAGTTATCAAGGCGCGCAGCATTCCGTTCTCCAGTAACGGTAATTTTTCGATGCGATGCTGATGCAGGATCTCTTTGGCTTGCTGCAATTCTATCCCATAGGACGCAGTGATCAAGCGTTCCTTGGGCGTCATGACCTGAGCGATATTTTTATCTAGATTCTCTTCAAATAAATAATCTCGTGAAGTAAAAATTCCCTGAAGCTCTTTACCTTCCACTACTAGCAGGCTGGTCACTCCCTCTGCTTTCATGATCCGTACTGCTTCTCCTACAGTGATAGTGGACTGAACAGAAAGAGGATTTTCAATGACATGGCTGGTGCTTTTCTTTACTTTCTTTACTTCTTCAACTTGTTCCTCAACCGTATTAAATTGATGAATGACTCCTAGGCCGCCTTCCCTGGCCATGGAGATAGCCATCCTATGTTCGGTCACGGTAGCCATATTGGAGCTGACTAAAGGAATATTCAAGAAAATATTTTTGGTAAATCTAGTTTTTGTATCCGCTTCAGTCCGGGAACGAAGAGGGCTCCTTTTAGGAACGAGAAGAACATCATTGAACGTTAAACCGAGCTTCATCATAAACCATTCTTTCTGGAGAGGATGATGATTTAAATAGATTATGGGAGTAAAGGCAATATATCCTTTCCAGTGTCAATCGAAAACCGCCCACCGCTGGTCAATAGACCAGCAGCATGTTCGCTCAAGAAAAGAAACACATGAAAATTAACAACGATTAATTTTCAGTGCTGAAAAGCAGTGCTTTTCATGCAACGATTTCTTTTCTGAGCTGAAATAAAGTAGTTTCTTTATTTCATGCTTCGCTCAGGGCGGTTTTCTCGGACCCTGCTCTTTCCAACCAAAGTTGATTTTATTTCAAAACCACTGGTAAACATGCACAATAAAGAAACTGCTTTATTGGCATCCCGGAAGCTTCGCTTCCCGGGACACCCGTGGAAAGAGCAGATTCTACAATCTTATAAATAAAGAAACGCTAATCAAATCAGGTCATATCATTACCGCAAAAAAGTGTTCGTGCTCCTCTGCGCATTGCTTTTTCTCTTCGCCTTCATCTTTTCCCTGCTCAATCCTTCTTTCAATTTCATCGAGGTAGGATTGCCGAATGAACTCGAGAATAGAATTGTTGCCGTCTTCTCTTTCTGCAGCATTCTCTTGACCCTATGGGATTTACAAAAGCTTTAAAAACAGAAAATCTTCTGCGCCTTTAATGCCAAAACAATTTCTTTCTGACGAAGAGATTTTTTCTACTCTAGAGAACGTTGTAAACGCTATCTCAAAAAAAGTTCCTTTACACCATCACTATCAGCATCCCTGCAAATTTCCAGATAAAGAGATTTTCGGAGAACTGCAACAGCAAGGGTACAATCCGAAGATGTCTTGGGCTTTTCTTCATGCTTGCTACTGGCATCTGCGTGATCAAAAAGTTTTAGACATTGATCCGTCGCTCAAGAGCAGTCTGACCAAGGAGATTACCGAAGACAGAAAAACAGACTTTTGCATGGAAATATTTTCTGAATATGAAATCTTTCTTAAAGCGAATTATGAGCGTTCTCTGATAGAACCAAACCCGTATCTTAAGCCAGAAAAAACCTCTGACAGCTCGCCCGGTTTTCAATATGCTGCTTCCTCTGGGGGAAAATAATTTTCTCACCATAAATCTTAAAACATACGCCTATTCTAAAATAACATGGCTCTTTTTACCATCAAGTATGCACCAAAGAACTCCAGCCAAGTCTTCGGACAGCAGCTGGCAGTAGCTCAATTGCGCGGCTTTATTCTTCAATATAAGCAACAGCAGTGCAAATCGGCGCTTCTGCTCGGCCCTATCGGCTGCGGGAAAACTTCTTCCGTCTATGCTCTGGCTAAAGAACTGAATCATGATGTGGTGGAATTAAACTCTTCTGATCTGCGCAATGCGGAAAATGTAACCCAATTCCTTAACGCTGCGCTCGGCCAGCAGTCGCTCTTCTTCACTCCAAAAATAGTTCTCATTGACGAAGTAGATAATATTTCCGGAGTTGCAGATCGCGGTTGTATCCAGGCTTTGATCAAGGCGATCGAAAAATCATCATTTCCGGTCGTTCTCACGGCCAACGATATCGAAGACAGCAAATTCAAAGCGCTGGCAAAAGCCTCTCAGGTAATTCCCTACCATAAACTGCAGTACAAAACTATTTCTCATTGTCTGCAATGGGTCTGCGAACAGGAAAATATCAAGTTCGATGAAAAAGCAATAAACTCACTGGCTCGACAAGTTGACGGCGATATGCGCGCTGCCCTGATCGATCTTCAAGGGAGTTCCAGCACCAAAAATCTTTCTTTTGCCGACGTTTCCACTCTCTCTGATCGCAAGCGGACGGAGACCATCCTGAATGCCTTGATGATCATTTTTAAATCTTCTTCAATAGAAACCGCGCTTCCTGCCCTGGAAAATGTCGACCTAGAGCCAAGAGATGTAATCCATTGGATCGACGAAAACATGCCGAAGGAATATCTTTCTGCCAAAGCGCTAGCCAAAGGATATGAACATCTTGCCCGCGCAGATATCTTTCAAGGACGGATCATGAACCGACAGCATTGGAGATTCTTAGCGTACATCAATGATTTGCTAACTGCCGGAATCTCTTCGGCAAAAGACGAAAAAAATCCTGACTTTGTCTCCTACCGGCAGACCATGCGCTTCCTGCGCTTATGGCAGTCTAAGATGAAAAATGCCAAGAAAAAAGAAATTGCAGTCAAGTTAGCAGCAAAGACCCATACTTCCACTTCCGTGGCAGAGCAGCAGATTCCCTATTTGCAGGCCATGTTTCAGAAAGGCGCAGGAATGCCTCTTGCCCAGGAATTAGAATTGAATGAAGAAGAAGTGGATTGGCTGAAAGGGAAATAGCAAATTATTGAAGGTAAAAGCCTTCAGGGTTTCCTACGGAAACCTTTAATAATTCTCCTTTATAATTAGGCTATATGGTCCATTCAGCGCAAGATATAGCGACTTTTTGCAAGAAAAAAGGCTTCATGTATCCTTCTTCTGAAATATACGGCGGTTTAGCAGGATTGTATGATTATGGTCATCTAGGCACTAAACTCAAACATAATTTTGAACGTCTCTGGAGAGAATTCTTTCTTAGTCTTGATGACAATTTTGTGGAAATAGAAGCGGCCAATATCATGCATGAAAATGTCTTCAAAGCATCAGGACATTTAGAAAATTTTGTTGATCCGATTGTAACTTGCTCCAAATGCGACTTTTCTGAACGTGCAGATCATTTCATCCAGGCTAAAACCAAGACCAGGCATGAAGGGCTTTCTCCAGAACAATTGACTGCTTTGATCGAAAAACATAAGCTAGTCTGTCCAAAATGCCAATCGAAATTAAAACCGGTTTCAGTCATGAACATGATGTTTCCCGTCAATTTAGGGACTGGTAAAGGCAACCGCGCCTACCTCCGCCCGGAAACCGCGCAGTCACCGTTTGTCAATTTCAAATTGCAATATGAATTGCAGCGCAAAAAACTTCCGTTAGGTTTGGCGGTGATTGGCAAAGCCTATCGCAACGAGATCTCCCCGCGAAATTTTGTGCTGCGCCAGCGCGAATTCACCCAAGCAGAACTGCAGATATTTTTCAATCCCGCAAAACTGAACGAGCACAAGTATTTTGATCTGGTCAAAAATTACAAAGTCAGGGTCTTGTCAGTCAGCGACAGAAAAGAAGATCAAGTCGTAGAAAGATCCGCTCAGGAATTACTCAAGACAGGATTACCGCAGTTCTATGTCTATCATCTAGTCAAAATCCAGCAGTTTTATCTTGACGTGCTTAAAGTGCCAAAAGAAAAATTGCGCTTCTATGAATTAGATGAAAAGGAAAAAGCCTTCTACAACAAATACCACTTTGATATCGAAATTGAATTGCAGGAATTCGGTTTTACGGAAGTAGGTGGCTTGCACTATCGGACTAATCACGACCTTTCCGGGCACGAAAAAGTTTCCGGCCAGAAAATGGAGATATTTGACGAGGAATCGTCCAGTAAATTTATCCCTCATGTTCTGGAACTTTCGTTTGGGGTAGACCGGAATGTATATTCTCTTTTGGACCTTACTTATGACGACGATAAGCAGCGGGGAAATATTGTCTTGCATCTTCCTCCTCAGGCAACTCCTTTTTTCTGTGCAGTATTTCCATTGGTCAAAAATAAACCAGAAGTGACTGCCAAAGCAGAAGAAGTATTTTCCTTAGTAAAGAAACAGTTCACCTGCTTCTATGATGAAGCGGCTTCGGTGGGAAGACGTTACGCCCGTGCGGATGAAATAGGGGTGCGTTATGGTATTACCATTGACTTTGAAACGCTGGAAGATAATGCGGTTACCCTGCGGGATAGGGATACGACACAACAAGAACGGGTCAAAATTACAAAGCTTCTGGAAAGGCTGTCTGAATTATACTAAAAGGAATTAGTTTGCAAGAAAAGTGAAGACTATCACTTTTCTGCACAGGAAAGAAATCGTTGTTTCTTTCCTTGTGTTCGAAAACTAATTCCTTTGGTATGCACGGGGGGATAGTTTTCCCTCCGGCACAAGAAGGAATAGTTTTTCCTTCTGTGCAGAAGGACTTCGTCCTTCTTGCATGCAAAAGCTATGCCTTTTCGCATATACCAAAATCCATGATTTTCTGTTCAAGAAATGAAGAAACTACTTCATTTCTGAACCGAAAACAAATCGTTGTTTGTTTTCGTGTTCGAAAATCAAAGATTTTTAGTATATCTCACTAAGTTCCCGATACCTTTTTTTGACAGTAATTTTTATAAACGATTAAAAAATGATTCATTTATGAAAGGTAAAGCGCCTGAATATCAAATCCACAAACAGGGTTCTGCAGCTTCTATCATTCTCCTGGTATTGATAGCTTTAACCTTAGGTGTAGTGATCTATCTTTTATTGCAGCCCGGGGCAGAAGAAGGTTCTTCCATGCGCACCATACTGCTTTCTATCATTGCGGTGACTGTAATGGTGTTAGTATGGTATATCATCTGGGAATTCTCCGCTGCCAACCGATTGCGCAGGCTGCTCAAGAAAATCGCTCCCCTAGTGGATTCTGAGCCCATGGATGAGGTTAAAAAATTATATCTGAAGACGTACAATCTATACATGAAGCTTTCTGAAAAAAAGAAGCAGAATTTTTACGCCAGGGTCAATTCTCTCAGAGAAAACTTGGAAGAACACCTGCAGAAAGAAAGAGAACTGGAACGTCTTCTCCTGGATACGGAAAAAGGCAGCATTGATGATCAGAAAAAAAAATATCTGGACCTTTACGCCATTTATGAAAAGCTTCCCCGCAAGGTGCAGAACCAATATTATCCTCAGATTGTACAGCTCCGGGACCGGCTAGAACGAGGAAAATAAATATCCTATGAACATTAACGAGATCCAATCAAATCAAGGGAACATAACTATTGAAGCGAAAATTATTTCCAAAGAAGAGCCGCGCACGTTCAGCAAATTTGGGAAAGAAGGAAGAGTATGCAATGCTACGGTTGCAGATTCTACTGGTGAAATTGCATTAACCTTATGGAATGATGACATCGACAAAGCCAACGTAGGGGATACTATAAAGTTGGAAAATGGCTGGTGTTCGGAATTTAAAGATCAGAAGCAAGTTTCTGCCGGTAAGTTTGGAAAATTGGAAGTAGTTACGGCGGGAAAATAAAAATAAGCAGAATAAGAAAAAAATAAAAATAGAGATAAACTAAGAATGAAATTAAAGCCTTCTTTAAAGCAAAAGAAACGTTATGTGCTCTTTGAGATTCAGGCAGCGAAAGCTTTTTCCCTGAACGAAGTGGCGGAAGCGGTTGAAGCATCGCTGCTGCACTTTTTAGGCGAATTCGGCCTGGCCAAAGCAAGCCCTCTTCTGGTGAAAGAGAAATGGAGCGACAAAAAGCAGCGTTTTGTGCTTAAAGTTAACCATAAGCATGTAGATGAGTTAAAAGCAGCGGTAATATTAAGCAAAAAGATTAAAAATACCCCCGTACTAATACGTTCCATCGTGACTTCGGGAACATTAAAAAAGATAAGTTCACATTTATGATAATTATAACATAATCACAATATTGAGGTGTTAAAAATGCAAGCAAAACAACAGCAAATGGTCGATAAGATGGGGTATGATAGAAGCATCACTATGTTTTCTCCAGATGGAAGGCTTTTACAGGTAGAATATGCTAAGAAGACAGTAAAACAAGGTTCTACTGCGATAGGTATCGCTTGTAAAGATGGAGTGGTCTTGGTGGTGGATAAAAGAGTAACTTCCAAGCTTCTCGTTCCTGAAGCTATTGAAAAAATGTTTGTCATTGATGATCATGTCGCAGCAGCGGCTTCAGGAATAATTTCCGATGCTCGCGTGTTAGTAGACAGAGCGCAGATGCGGGCCCAGCAGCATGCAGTCACCTACGATTCCAAAGTAGACACTCTTTCCTTAGTGAAAGAAATCTGCGACATGAAACAAATCTGCACCCAGTCGGCCGGATTGCGCCCGTTCGGCGTTTCCCTCTTAGTCGGCGGAGTAGAAGACGATGGCAGTGTCAAGTTATTTCTGACCGAACCATATGGCTTGTACTTCCAATACAAAGCTGCGGTCATCGGCGAAGGAGAGATGGAGATCGAAGCGCAGCTGCAGAAACGATACAGAGCAAACCTTACCGTTGATGAGGGCCTTAAATTAGGTGTCACCTTGCTGAAAGAATTCCTGCAGGCAGAATTCAACTTTGATAGAGTTGATGCTGCGTACATCAATGTTAGCGAGAAGCGCTTTTACAAGCTCAGCAATGACGAGTTGAAGAAGCTGGTGAAGTAGATTTAATTGTTATCTATTTTCTTTATCTGTTTCTATTCTTTTATAGGTGAAATATGATGGCTGTTTTTGCGGTTAATAATTAAAGTAAGAAATACATGTAAACTAAAAACTGATAGCACATCCACCCATTTCCAACCCATAAATTTTTAAATAAAGCTCAAATAAAAGCTTCTGCGTGATAAAAATACGGAGGATTCGTGCCCACGCTTATCATACCAGCACGGATGAATACGAAAAATGAGTGAACTATTAGTACAAGAACGAAGTGTGGTTGTTCCCGGAGAAGCTCTTGCCCAAGGCATGGATTTTTTACCAGGAGACAACGCGTATAGAGAAAAAGATCAGATTTATTCTAAAGTTCTAGGACTGGTTTCAGTTTCTGGCCGAGTCATCAAGATAACACCTTTATCAGGGCCTTACTTACCTAAGACAGAAGACAAGATCATTGCCAGAGTGATGGATATCACCATCAGCGGCTGGCGCTTTGATACGGCTACCGCGTATACTGCCATGCTTAATGTCAGAGATGCCACTACCCGATTTGTCAAGAAAGAAGAAGACTTAAGCCAGATTCTTGCTATCGGCGATTATGCAGTAGTGAAGATCGTCAATGTCACTTCTCAGAACCTGATCGACCTGACTATGAAGGAACCAGGATTACGTAAGATCACTGGCGGAAGGATCATCAGTATCAACTGCCAAAAAGTTCCACGAGTGATCGGAAGGCAAGGAAGTATGATCTCCCTGATCAAAGACAAAACTGGCTGTGACATCACCGTCGGACAGAACGGCTTGATCTGGGTCAAAGGGACACCGGAAGGCGAATCGAAAGCTGAAAAGGCTATCAAACATATCGAAGCAAAATCCCACTTGGAAGGATTAACTGAAAAAATGGAAAAATTCCTAGGGGAAAGTGCGTAAAATGACATACAAAAAATCAAGATTTTTTAATATCATTTTAGGGGTGAACAACTAAAATGACATACAACAAACGAGTGGACGGGCGCAAGATCGATGAACTTCGACCGATGGAAGCAAAAGCAGGCGTAGTAAAAAATGCCAATGGCTCTGCTTCATTCAAGATTGGAAAAACCTGGGCCATCGCCGGCGTTTATGGACCAAGAGAAGTAGTCCCAAGGTTTATGGCTAATCCCAGGCATGGTATCCTGCGCTGCCATTACACCATGATGCCTTTCTCCGGTTCAGGAGAAAGGATCAAGCCAGGAAGAAGCCGCCGTGCTCAGGAGATTTCCATGGTCATGGAGCAAGCGCTTGCTCCCGTGATAGAC
>JAUYPX010000029.1 GCA_030697505.1 Nanobdellota archaeon
TCCGCCTAAGTATGGAATAGTTTGCGGATGCTCCAATGCTTGCGCAACATCAATAACTCCAGAAGAAGAATTTTTTAGTTTGGTATAATCAACCACAAAGACATTTTCATTATCTTCTAAACCAAGAAGCTTGTAAAATTCTCGAGGGGGCATTTTTCCTGCTCCATTCTGCAAACCTTCACTCACGGCTTTCGCAACATTATTTGGCTTAGAAAAATAATTGGGAACGTGCGCGTACACGACGACTGGATTCCCTTGCTTCGTTTTCCCAGTCACTCGCACGCTGGGAGTAGTGTGCCATTTCCAGACGGGGGATTCTTTTGGCGAATTAATTCGTGCATCAACCAGCTGCGGCATATACACTGGCTCTGCTTTAGCTGCATAACATGCTTGTAATGCTTTTTCAACACCATTCGCTTCTAATTTTTCAAATGGTTCTGCTTCGACAAAGGTTGGTATTAAGATTTTTTCTGACATGGTAATTCCCCCACAATATTGATATACTTTCAAAAAGAAGATTCTTTTTAAAGTTTTAGGAGGAAATGTTAGTATTTCCTTTAAACTTCAAATCTGCAATTTCTTACAACACCGTAGAAAGTTTTTAGGCGTAATAGAAAAAGCAAAGGAAGCTTGTAAAAATTCAGGCCAGGGGATACAGAATCATTTTGTCGGAGCCACCAAAACGATAGATATGCCCAAAGGGAAAAAACGAGAAATTGTAATCATGCTCTTCGCAACTTCAAATCTAACAAACTATTGGTACTTAACAAATTCTTCCTCTTCTATCCTTGCTAATTTTAGAACACTCCTCAATGTTGGCAGTTTCAATTCTTTGTGGTTTGGGACAACAGTTCCTATTTTCCCTTCTTTCGTTTCTTTCTTAAGAATAATGTGGCTGCCTTTCTGACGCACTACCCCAAAACCGAATTTGTTACAGAGAATCTTTATACAATCTTTTCCGGAAATCTTCTTAAGCGTTGACAAGGTCGGCCACCTCAAATGTTGCCATAATAGGGTGGGGTTTTTCTTTCGAAGAGAATTCCTCTAAGTATAATTCTGTAGCTTCTTGAAGGTTAGCCAAGGCTTCTTCGAAAGTAGCTCCTTGGCTTGCAGTACCTATCTCTGGACAGGTTGCTACGTACATATCTTCTTCTTTTTGAATTAATGCTGTAAAGGTTTTCATAAAGATTCATAAATGAGGTAAATATTTAAATGTAATGGTAAAAATTTACCTTCCTTTCAACTTCAAATCCAACACCAAATCTTCTAATTTTCGCAAGTCGTATTTGACCGCATCAAATTTACGCCGCACTTCGTTATCTCTAAAATCGAATTTCAACAATTCACCGTAAATTGTATCAACTTCATCTTTGATCTTGATGACTTTCTCTACTTCGCCTTTGCCCGCTAAGAATACAGCCTTGCGCACTAATTCTCCAGGAAGGTCGCCCAATCCTAAAATAAAGTGTTCCGTATCTATAGAAAGATCAACTAATTTTCCGTCTTTGACAAAATGATAATACAATAATGCTTCGGCATACTCCTGGATAGCAACTTTGTAGCTTCCTTCACTGCCCATCTTGCGGCTGTGCTTGGCGATGGCATCTAATTTCTTTTTCTCTGTTTCGATATCTTTGATTAGCTTAGCGGCTTCGGCAATATCATCGCGATGCACGGCATAGATGATCTGCTTGCTCAGCTTCAGCACGTCTCTGCTTTGCTTGATTAGTTTTTCCCGTTCAGAATCATAGTCCTGGATATCTTTTCGAAGTTTGGTGAAGTTGATCATAGACTAGAAAATAACTATTGTATTTATAATTCTTCCGTGAGAGGCAACAATACTGACGCATACCGAGCGGGGGTTGTCCCTTACGGGGTGCTCGGTAGGGCAAGACGAACGAAGTGAGGATTGACCGTCTGCTAACGGAAAGCCTACGACTTTCCGGAAGCTTCCGAAAATTCTAAGAATTTTCGTTAGCCGTCAGTAATGTTGTTGCCGAAGAATAGTTTTTATCTCCTTCATCTTCTTTTTAACGAAACCTTTATATAGCATCCTCTTTCCTAAATGGTAGGATACATGGGGTGTAATTAAAACATGGAAGAAGGATCAAGACCATTGGATACGCTGAATGCGGCAAGAAATAAAACTGTGATGGTTGTACTGAAGAATGGCCACCATTTCACCGGAAGATTACGGGCATTTGATATTCACATCAATACTGTCTTAGAAGATGCAAGCGAATTTGAAAGCGGCGAATTAAAACGGAAATTAGGCACTGTCTTTATCCGCGGCGATACTATCACTTTTATCTCGCCAGCATAAAACATTAAACTTATTGAGGAAGCAACATGACTAAAGGAACAGCCAGCATGGGTAAGAAGAGTGGGAAGAGAAACCACCTTCGCTGCAGGCGATGCGGAAAAGCTTCTTATCATAAGATCAAGAAAAAGTGCGCTTCCTGCGGATACGGGCAGAGCGCAACTCTACGACGTTACGCGTGGAACAAGAAGTCTTCTGGGAATTGAATTTTATTCTTCCATAAAAATTGATAAGTTTATTTTAATAATTATTTATTTCTACAATAAAATTTAAAGAAAATCATTTCGTCGCTTCTTTATCAGTAAAATAGCCGGTGCAGATATTTCTGATATCCTTGATAGCGATCTTATTGCAAATAGCTTTGTTATCACTCAATTTAGCGACTTTAAGATAGCAGGAAGCGGTATTTAGCCTGTCTTCCGCAAATTTACCGCAAAGATCCGCATCAAGAGTTTCCGCAGCTATTTTGAAAAGGCATTCTGCCCTGTTCTGCTTGCTTAGACGATCGCAGAGTTCAGCGTTATTCGTCGCTATAGCTATTTTCTTGACACAGTCTAGGTTTTGAGTGACCTCTGAAACATACGCACACTTCCTAACATCATTTTGTTGTAAGGCTATTTTATAATAACAATTATCAAGCCAATATTCATCTCCTATCTCTTTGCATAATTCAAAATCATCTTGCTGGATCGCTATTTGATACTGGCAAAATCCCATGGTCTTGCTGGTAACGATAAGATCACAGACTTTCACATCATCCTTCTGTTTCGCCAATTCAGCGACACAGGAATCACGAACTTGAGTATTCTTGATTTTGCTGCATTGTATGGCCCCAGAATAACAGTTATCCCGAGCAGCGCCTTCTAAGGAAAGACATTGATCTGTAACCGCTCCACCAGTAAGAGAGCATGAAGTAAGCATCATCAATATAATTACAAGCGCGGCAACAAAAACTAGTAACTTTATCTTCATAAGGCTATTTTTACGAAAAGAGCTTTTAAGTTTTATGCAATTATAGTAGCAGTATCGCAAAAATAATATAAACCCATCCTTACTTTTCCTTTTTATGTCTCTATTCAAAGATATGCTGCGCAGCGGAGAAACCGTCTTCCGCGATACCGTCGTTCTAGATTATGATTTCCAACCTAAAATCATGAAGTTTCGGGAAAATGAGCAGATGCGCTTTGCCACGGCCATCCGGCCGCTGCTGCAAGGGCATAATGGCAGGAATCTGTTTGTCTATGGCGCGCCGGGAATCGGCAAGACCACCGCTTGCAGGCATGTGCTTCGGGAGTTAGAAGAAGAGACCGGAGAGGTGATCCCTATCTATGTGAATTGCTGGAAGGAAAATACTACCTTCAAAGTGTACACCAAGATCTGCGAGGACCTAGGATACAAATTCATCCAAAGTAAAAAAACCAGCGAACTGCTAGAACTGATGAAACAAAAACTGAACAAAAGCGGTGTGGTGTTCGTCTTTGATGAAATCGACAAATTAGAAGAGATGGATTTCTTATATTCTATCCTTGAGGACATCTACCGAAAATCAATCATTCTCATCACTAATTATCGCGATACCTATGGAGAACTTGATGAGCGCATCAGAAGCAGGCTGGGGCCGGAATTTGTATACTTTCGGCCGTACAACGAAGCAGAGATTGCCGGGATTTTGCAGCAGCGAGGCGATTACGCTTTCATCGAGAGATGCTGGGATGATGAAGCATTCAAGGAACTGATCGAGAAATGCGCAGAGACAAATGATGTCCGAGTGGGATTATATTTGATGCGGGAAGCAGGAAATCTGGCCGAGGAACGGAGCTCCCGCAAAATCACCGCTGCCCATGTAGCAGAAGCATTGAAGAAAGTTGATGATTTCCATATCAAGCCTAAGGAAGGACTAGACCAAGAGATGAAAAGCATACTGGATTTAATACGGGAACAGACCGGGAGGAAAATAGGAGAAATTTTCGCTTTGTATGCAGAGCGGGGCGGAGAGATGAGCTATAAGAGCTTTCAGCGACGGATCATGAAATTAAAGGAAGGAAAATTTGTCAATACTGAACGAAGCGTTTCCGGCGATGGAAATTCCACCATCATCCATTATGATGCGGATAGGAAGCTGACGGAGTATTGAGAATGGAATGGCCAAACAAGTTAATGAGATACGATCGGTGAAAAAACTTATCAAGAGATTCAGGCTATGAGAGAAGGACATCTGCAGCAAGTGGAACGTTGGGCTCACTTTGTAAAAGAAAATCCCACTAAATGGAAAAAGATTCATACTGAATTCATTAACGCACTCTTTGAAAAACATGATTCTTTTAGAAATAAACTGTTACAAACGCCAAATGGCAAGGAAAAGTTACAACAGATTCATAATATCAAAAATAAAGAAGGATATAATTGGCTAAAATAACCTACCCGATATAATGCACATCTTTCTTCTTGGCCTGCGCGCCGGCTTGGGGCACAAATTCATCGCCCAGCCAATCGCCAGCTTTCTGCAATAATTGATTTTCAACTTCAAGGATATCTTTGCTGATCTTTTTCACGCTGACCCCCCAGCTGAATTTCTTCTCCAATACCTGGACAATCTCTCTTGCACCTTTAATGCCCAAGTAAAAAGGATTGCCAAAGGTCTCTGCCAATAATGCTACACCTTTTATTCCTTTTTTCTTTCCTAGAGCCAGTAAAATTCCAGAGACGCCGATGATCGGCCCTACCACGCCAAAGATCTCTTTTTCCACCAACGTTCCTTTTTTAGTATATTCATGCAATTCCGCTTGGTCATTGGCAGTACAATACACCTTGGGCTGGTCAGGCACATGCTGCAGACCGATACCGCCGGTCGTTACTACTTTTTTACAGTTGAATTGCTTGGCGAGCTTGAGGACTTCGTCACAGAATGCATAACAACTTTCCTCGTCAATAGGTTGAATATCTCCTACCAGAAAAAGCAAATCGCATCTTTTACTTCCTTTGCCGAACTGCTTGTAATATAGCTCCAGCTTAGGCATCTCCACCAGGTTTTTTTCATTGACGAAGACAGAGTGCGGAAATTTATAAGAAAAAAACGAATATAATCTCTTCGCTTTCAATTCTTCCACTAAGAAATCAACTGCGATCTTTCCGACATTGCCGATACCGGGAAGACCTTCGATTAAAATGGGCTTATTCAATTTAGGAAGCTTTTTTTCTTCTTGCATTACTTCCCAGAGCTTATTCATAGTTGCAAGAAGGATTTAGGCTTTAAATAGTTTTGGGGAAAAGTGCGAGGGACGTGACTTTCGTGCAGTTACAAAACATAACAGGCATTCGAACACGCGTACCCACCGCGGATAAGGGGTCTTACCCCTTATCAACCCCGAGCTGCGCAAAGAAAAAATGTAAGAGTGCGAGGGACGTGATTCGAACACGCGTACCCACTAAGGGACTAGCCCCTCAAGCTAGCGGATTTGACCGGCTCTCCCACCCTCGCATCAAGGAAGTCAAACTAATGATTATTTATTAACTTTTACTTACTGACATGCTCATTTCCATCCAAGAAGAATCTCCACTGCAGATCCAACGCATCTTTGATGCCGATGCGGGAACTGGTTGCAACTTTCCCAATTTTAAAACCGTCATCAAATACTCTCATCTCTTTTCCTAATTTCAATCCATTATATTGTTTATCAATTACCAGAGCCAGGCATAATTTCCCTGGTCCAGAACATAGATTGCTTATTTTCTCGGTATTCCGATGCTGTTTCATCTTTTCAATTCCGGAAAGAGGTTCAGCTGCTCTGATCAACACCGCACCTGCTTCATTTTTATCGGAAGTGAAATTCAGACACCAGTACATTCCATAGATCAAGTAGACATAGACGTGGCCATGGGTATCATACATGAGAGCGCTGCGTTCTGTTCGCTTATAGGCATGAGAAGCGGGATCCCGGCCATATGCCTCTGTTTCTACTATCCGAGCCTGCATTCCATTCACAGAAATTATTTTTCCTAACAATCCTCGGGCTACGGTAAGAGCATCTGAAGCAAAAAATGATTGAGGAAGTTCTTTCATGACGATTTTGAAGAATAAGGCCTTAAAAATGTTATGCTGACAGTCAAAATGCTCGCGACCACCACCGGTCACAGACCTGTGGCATGCTCCCTTCGGTCGGGTCGCTCGCTTTGATAAGAGCTGAGTATTTTGACTCACGAATGCACCACCAGTCAGAGACTGGTGGAAATGACTTGATTATACTCTTAATCCTTGCTTATCGATAATTTGAAAATGAATGATAAGAATGAGTTTGTATAACGGTAAGGCCATTTTCATCAGGAGGAGGGCCCCAGATATCAATCTCTATCGGCCCGGAAGGAGATTTTTCTTTCTTTTGAGGGATATCGCTGGGCAACTCTAATTCCTTATACAAAGGGAGGGGCTGCCAGCCAGAATCTTTTCTCTCTTTTTTTTCTTTCCCTATTTCCCTCTCTATGATCTGATTAACGATAACCTCATCTAACATACTAAAGAATATGATCCGTAAATTATTTAATGTTCTGCATATAGTGACTAAACACTATATATCATAGAACAAAACTAACCTAGATGCCCTACCAACCACCCCACTGCATAACCTATGAGTCCGGCGCCCAACCCGATCAAAACCACTTCGAGTCCAGACTTAATTTTTTTGAGACTGGTGTAATATGTCTTCGCCAAACCCACGCCGAAAAGAGCAGCGATGGTGAGAAGTGAAGCGATGACGCCAGCCTGAAACAAAGAAAGACCGTCAAACTTAGAGATCAGAAATGGAAATAGAGGAAAGGCTGAACCAAGTAAAAATGAAAAGAACATAGCAAAGGCATTCTTAAATGGGACTTCTAATTTTTCTTTGGAGATGCCAACTCTCTTCTGCACCATATAATTGCAGACAAATTCAGGATGTTTGTACCGTGAAGATTTCTTAAGCAGGCGGTCGATCTCTTCCTTACTTAGACCTTCTCTCATCCAGGAGGAGCGCATTTCCTCATAACATTTTCGGGGATTCTTGGTCAAATCTTCCCGGGCAGTCTCAATTTCGTGTTCATACACTTCCCGCTGCGATTTAGATGAAAGGTAGCTTCCTGCGGACATGGAAAAAGCGCCGGCAAACATGCTGGCGGCTCCGGCAAGAATTATGGTAGACGCATCTCCACCACCGGCAGCTACTCCCAGCACTAAACCAAGATTGGAAACTAGCCCGTCTTCCATCCCAAATACAAAATCGCGGATAACTTCTTTAGCACTAGTCGGAATCATGGTGTAGGTACAATAGTACAGCGCTTAGACACGCATTTCATTTCTCCTGCGCCACAATCTAAAGGCCCTTCGCAGGAGGCAGTACATAATACGCCGCTGCAATCGGGAGCATTGGCTTTGTTCACTGCGCCAGTTGGATGACAGCATTGGGCAGGAACGCAATCAGTGTCTATCGAACATTGTCCTGCGGCCGGAACACAAGAAAGCACTAGAAAAGAAACTGCTAACAACATCATTATCACTACCATCTTTTTCATTATTTTCTCCTCACCTTATGAAATCTTCTTCGAACGTTAAACGCTCATTTATTTCACCACGTAGATTTTCGCCCAGCAGTTTTTTTGCTTGCTCTTGAGAGAAATTACCTAATAACCAGGATAATTTTACCAGCGCAGTATTCGCCAGCATGTCTTTACCAGGAATCACTCCTAATTCCAGCAAGTCCCGGCCTTTATCATAGACATTCATGTTTACTCCTCCAAAAATGCATTGGGTGGTCATCACTACGACACAGCCGGAAGCAGTTAATTTTTTGAGAGCAGGATAGATTTTTTTATGGATGAGGCTTTCTTTATTGGGAGCTTGTCCAGGAGTGTGTCCTAAACCTGTTCCTTCGATGATCAAGCCTTTATATCCTTTAAAGAAAGAAAATTGTTCTGGAAACATGTTGACATGAATTTTTAATAAACCTACCTTTTCTTCCATCTTAGATTTAATTGAAAGCTCTTTGGCGCGCTGAGGATATCCATTCCGCACATATTTAATTTCCCGACTTTTGTAATCAATTCTGGCCAAAGGATGGTCATTGACAGCTTTGAAGGCATCCCTACGCGAAGAATGTAATTTATAGGTTTTTGTTGCCGGTAAAATGACGCAATTGGTATCGCTAGCCGATTCATGCATGCATATCGCTACCCCGCCGAAATCTGTTTTTGTTACAAATTCCGTGGCACAGATAAGGTTCATCCCGGCATCGCTGCTGCCGCGGTCAGAGGAACGCTGCGCACCTACGAAAACAATGGGAACCGGCGATTTTTCCACCATAAAAGAAAGAGCGGCGGAAGCGACGGCAAGATTATCCGTCCCTATGCCGATAATGATTCCTTTAACCCCTTTTTTGACTTGATGTTCAATTGCTTTTGCGATTAAGGAGAAGTGAGCAAAGCGCAGATCATCGCTCCACATCTGGGAGATCAATTCTGATTCAATATTAGCGATATGTTGTAATTCTGGAAATAAGGAAAGCAATTCTTGTGGGCTGAATTCGCTCGCCACGCCTCCGGTGCGGTAATCCACCTTGGAAGCGATGGTGCCACCGGTATGCAGGATGGCGATGGTAGGAAGATGAGGATTTTTGGAAATTTTAGAGGCGGTCTTTTTCTTTGGGGCTGCTTTGCTTATGGCGGTTATTTTGGAAACTTCTTTTTTGTTAAATCCCACATTATAGCCGTTATCAAGTTTGAGAAGAAGAGTATTCTTATCTGGACTGGGCATCAAAATGCCTTCT
This sequence comes from Nanobdellota archaeon, assembly GCA_030697505.1. Classification (GTDB taxonomy): domain Archaea; phylum Nanobdellota; class Nanobdellia; order Woesearchaeales; family GW2011-AR9; genus JACPIL01. The sequence goes on from JAUYPX010000029.1 coordinate 9,112, forward strand.
TCAGCTCCTCTTTTAGCGCTTATCTTAACTCTATCTCCCGGTTGAGCCATATATAGATAACAATTTCTAAAGATTTATATAGGTTACGTTGCGAGATTAAGAAATCACTACCGGGGGGATTTATATGCATACTACTATTTTACGCGCAGATAAAAATAACAAAAATAATATTGATTACAAAGTTAAAGATATTTCTTTAGCAGAATGGGGAAGAAAAGAGATTTCCATTGCCGAAAAAGAGATGCCGGGATTAATGGCCATCCGTGAAAAATATAAAGATCACAAACCTCTTGCCGGCGCAAAGATTTCTGGTTCGCTACATATGACTATTCAGACTGCCGTCTTGATTGAAACTTTAGTTGCTCTCGGCGCAACTGTACGCTGGGCTTCTTGCAATATTTTTTCTACTCAAGATCATGCCGCGGCGGCAATTGCTGCAACAGGCATACCTGTCTTCGCCTGGAAAGGTGAAAATCTTAAAGAATATTGGTGGTGTACATTGCAAGCCTTGACCTTTCCTGACGGTTCCGGGCCGGATTTAATTGTTGATGATGGCGGGGATGCTACCATGATGATACATAAGGGAATAGAAATCGAAAATGATCCTTCTTTATTAGAAAAAGATTACCGCCATGAAGGAGAGGATTTCCAAGAACTACTGCTATCTCTAAAAGAGATTCACAATGATCATAAAGATAAATGGACAAAAATTGGTAAGAAGGTAAAAGGTGTTTCTGAAGAGACAACCACGGGAGTACATCGTCTGTATCAGATGATGCAGGAAGGAAAATTATTATTTCCAGCTATCAATGTCAATGATTCCGTAACTAAATCAAAGTTTGATAACTTGTATGGTTGCCGGGAATCTTTAGTAGATGGGATCAAAAGGGCTACAGATGTGATGTTAGCCGGAAAAGTTGCAGTCATTGCCGGGTATGGCGATGTGGGGAAAGGATGTGCTCAATCCTTACGAGGATATGGCTGCCGGGTTATTATCACGGAGATCGATCCCATCAATGCGCTTCAAGCGGCAATGGAAGGATATGAAGTTAAGAAAATGGATCAAGCAGTAAAAGAAGGAGACCTGTTTATCACTACTACCGGAAATTCGGACATCATTGTAGATAGGCACTTTCTGGCTATGAAAGATCAAGCTATTGTGTGCAATATCGGCCATTTCGATAACGAAATTGATATGAGATGGTTAAATACAAAATCTGGAGCGATAAAAGAACAAATAAAGCCCCAGTATGATAAATACACGTTTCTTAATGGCAGAGAAATGTATGTATTAGCCGAAGGAAGACTAGTTAATTTAGGATGCGCAACCGGACACCCTTCATTTGTAATGAGCAATTCATTCACCAACCAAGTTCTTGCACAGCTTGATTTGTGGACTAAAGATTATAAGGTAGGCGTGTTTGTTTTACCAAAAATATTGGATGAAGAAGTGGCAAGATTACATCTCAAAAAAATTGGCGTGGAAATAGACCAATTAACCGATAAACAGGCTGCTTACTTGCATCTTCAAAAAGAAGGACCGTACAAACCGGATCATTATAGATATTGATACCTGGCGGAACTGTTAATGGTTAATTACGATGGTTAAAGATCATGATGTAGTTGGACTTGGAAATACCATCATAGACCTATTGGTTGAGATAGAAGATCACAAACTTCTGGAAATGGACCTCAAGAAAGGAGAATTTCATTTAGTTGATGAACAGAGATCAAAAGAACTCCTTGAAAAAATAAATCTTTCACAATTTAAAATAAAAACAGTTCCGGGTGGTTCTTCTGCTAACACCATCCGAGGGATAGCTATGCTCGGTGGAAAAGTGATCCTCTATGGAAAAGTTGGAAAGGACCAACATGGAGAAACCTATGTGCGGGAGATGAAAGAGCAGGGAGTCAATCTTAGAATAAATCATGATTCATCAGCGACAGGGAATGCAATTACTTTTATTACTCCTGATGCCGAACGTACTTTTTCTGTCCATTTAGGAGCAGCTATCAAATTAAAGAAAGAAGATCTACTTGAAGAAGATATTAAACGAGGGAAAATTCTTCACCTGGAGGGATATCAAATTGAAGGACCTACCAGAGAAACAGTATTACATGCAATAACGCTGGCAAGAAAATATAACACTTTAGTCTCTATCGATTTAGCAGATCCCGGAGTGATTCGAAGAAACAAAGTTTTCCTGCAAGATTTGACGCTGAACTACGCAGATATTGTTTTTGTCAATGAGATGGAAGCAACAGAATTCACCGGTTATGAAGAGGAGCAAGCAGCAAAAGAGATAGGAAAACAAAGCAAAATAGTGGTAGTAAAATTAGGAAAAAGGGGATCTTTAATATGTGAAAAAGGAGTGATAACCAGAATCGATCCTTTCCCGGCAAAAGTCATTGATACCACTGGAGCAGGAGACTGTTACGCGGCAGGTTTTCTTTATGGGTTTTGTCAAGGATGGCCTATAGAAAAAGCCGGAAAATTAGGTTCGTTGTTTGCTGCAAAAGTAGTGGAGCAAACAGGCGTGGTTATACGAAATCTTGATGGTGATAATTTAAAGAAGGAAATATTGGGCTGAAATACGTTGAAAAATTATATCAAAAAATAATCTTCCTACTTCTTCTTCACTTTCTCTACGTCTTTGCTTAACTTTAATTTCTTGATCAATTCTTTATAGCGGTTTCTGATGGTAACTTCGGTAACTCCGGCTACGTCAGCAACTTCGCGTTGCGTACGCTTCTCACCATGGATTAAAGAAGCAACATATAAGGCAGCGGCAGCGATTCCGGTCGGCCCTCTGCCCGAAGTCAATTCGATATCTCGCGCCTGTTCTAAAATTTCCACAGCTTTAGATTGCGTTTCCGGGCTTAACTTCAATGCAGAAGCAAAACGGGGGATGTAATCTGCAGGATTGCTGGGCCGGATGCTGATCTCCAGTTCCCGGGTGACAAAACGATAGGTTCGCCCAATTTCTTTTTTCTCGATGCCGGAAGCTTCTCCCATCTCATCCAGGGTCCGCGGAATTTCGTGGCGCCTGCAAGCTGCATATAACGCGCCAGCGACGACAGATTCCATAGATCTTCCCCGTACCAATCCTTTCTGGACCGCTGATCTATAAATCCGTGCTGCCTCTTCTTCTACTGACTTAGGCAAGCGTAGATAAGAACTTACTCTCTTTAATTCTGCCAAAGCAACTTTTAAGTTCCGTTCAATGGCAGTGCTGATGCGGATGTTCCATTTTCGCAGACGGAAGAATCTATCCCTTTCCCGGTCTGATCCTAATTTATAGAAATCGGCAGTAGTACCTACTTCGGTACCTAGACCTTGATCAAACTGAGTGGCACTGGAAGGAGCTCCGGTCCTGCGCTTGCTATCCTGGCCGCCGTCGTCTTCAAAGCTGCGCCATTCTTGGGAGAAATCGACCATACGGTCTTCGATGACTAAGCCGCAATCGCGACAGATAGTTTCTCCCTTTTCGACATTCCTGAAGATATTACGGCTTGCACATTCAGGACATTCTTTGATATTTTTACGCATCATTTTGATCCTTTTAATAGATTTATTGTACTGTTTAGTTTATAAATCTTTCGTTAGATTTATTAAAGAGAACCTATAAAAGGAAGAAAACCATCCCTGAGGAAATTAATCCCAAGGCGGCTCCCACGGCCACTTGCAAAGGAGTATGGCCCAGGGAGTAATGAAATTTTGACTTAAGTTTGTGCAATTTTAAGAGCTTTTCGATCTGTTTTCCTTCCATCCCCACGGTGCGGCGCACTCCAAACGCATCCCGTAACACGATCAACGCTAATACCAGGCTTATCACGAAAGCAGTAGACAATCCTTCTTCAAGATAGATGATGGTGGCGAGTGAAACGACGAAGGCCGAATGGGATGACGGCATCCCGCCAGTCACTACCAAATCATGCCAGGATAAGGACTTATGGCGGAAAAAGAATATTATCAATTTTAACAGCTGCGCACCGAAGCCGGCGACAAGAACAGCGAAGGCTATTTTATTCATAGGAGAAGAAATATTTTTGAATTTATATACGTTTGGTTTCTATTCCGTTTTTCTTTTCTTTCTTTGATTTACCCTTCCTGAACTCAAAATCAATCATCAGCGGCAAGTGATCGGAGAAATGAAACTTTAAGACCGAATATTTCTTCACCTTTACTTGAGGAGAGGTAAGAATATAATCCAATCTTCGAGTGGGGTGCCAGGCCGGTTCAGTAAGAGGAATGGATTTTTTGTCTAAACTGATCAAATCTTTCAGATGTGTTTTCTTCAATAACTGCTTTATTTCTTCTTCACCATTAAACGTATTAAAGTCACCCATGAGAATAACCGGATTTCTTATCTTATTGACGATATTGGTCAATTCCTTGATCTGTTTTGCCCGTGCTTTTTTTCCTAAAGCGAGATGGGCAGCCAGGAGGGTGACTGATTTTGGACATTTAACAGTAGCTTCGATAACCATCCGTTTTGTTCCTTCATGAAAAACATGATAACACACTTTGGTAAAAGGAAATCTGGAGACTAACGCATTGGCCTGTTTGTTAAGGATTGGAATATGATGAAACAGTTTTAACCATCCTTTGAGAGGATATTTCACTTTTTCAACAAAATTGTTGAGACCGAGCTTCTCTTCCAAAAAACGAACTTCATCTTCTCCCCTGCTGCGTAAAGAACCAATATCCACTTCTATCAATGCTAAGATATCAGGATTTAATTTGTGGAGAGCAGCTACCATTTGCCTCTCAAGGTTTTTTGGTGGGAAGAATATTTTCCAGAATTGGAGGTACTGGTACCATATCCCTTCCATGCCTTCGCAATATTCGATGTTGTAGGTGATGAGCTTGACCATGAAAGAATTAAATCACGATACTATAAAAGAATTGTTAATTACTCGAGAGAAGATACTTTATTACAACAACCTATTACAGCAACCCAAAGATTTTCAAAGCGATGAGTATTTGTGCTGTATCAGCGCAGAGATGAATTAACCAGCAGCTGAATAGGTCATGATATTTCTGGAATATATAATTCATCAGCAATGCAAAAGATACCAATCCAAAGGTTGCCAACAGTAAAAAAGGCCAAGTAAACCAAGTAAAGTAAAACACGAGGTGGTGAAATGAAAAGGCAATTCCCGTAATAAGGTAAGCAAATATTGGTTTACTGTTTTTAATAAGCTTTTCAAAAAGAAAACCGCGCCAGAAATATTCTTCTAATAACGAGTTCACAAAAATGATATAAATTCCAATCATTAATAGGTTATTTGTGTTAATTGTCGCAGACTCTTGTAAGTTTTGTATGATCGTTTGGGTGGTAAAATTATGTTTAAAAAAGAGATAAGCTAAATAATAAGTAAGACCCACTAGAAGACCGAAGAGAGCTGTCTTTCTGAGGCTGACACGAAAAGTCCGCCATGAAAAATGTTCCGATAAGCTTTTAATAAAAGATTTTTTTTCAAAAATGATACGATGAAACAAAGGGTAAAGGAACACTAATTTGTACAGAGAGGAAAATAGATACGAATGAGGAAGAAGATTCCTGCTGGCAAAAATGAGAGCAGGCGGAAGGAACAATAATGTTAATAATAACAAAAATTCTTTTTTGTGTTCCATAATAGTTTCTTGAGAATCCTACTTCAAGATCCCATATCCAATCAACCTAAATCTATCCCCCACTCTTCGAGAGATGGTAATTCTATCTCCAGCATTGGCGCAGATAGGTTTCTTTAAGGCACAAAGAGTATTTTTCTTAGAGGGATCGACCACCACGCCGACGGTAGCGGCAGAGTTGCAGTTCAGCATCAATATTTCGCCTTTAGCGAGAGGCTTTACTTCTGTCTCTTCTTTGGTTCCTACAACTCTTTCTAAGAGAAAGGTCTCTAAATTAACCTGATAATGAACTGCCGGAATTTTCCCTGGCAAACCTACTATGGAACCGGTCAAGGAATCTGATTTCACCACCGAAGGATCGAGAGTGGTGCGGATAGCCATGCTGCCACCAGGCAAAATTTCATCCACCGGCTGGCTCCCAGAAAAAATTTGAACGATGGTTGACTTCAGCGATTTAGCGACCTTTTTATTTTTCTCTTCCACCAGATAGCCTGGGCAAATCTCGATAGCGTCTCCTACTTTGAATTTTCCCTGCTTGAGTGTCCCGCCTAAGACCCCGCCTACTAATTTTTCCGGCCTAGCCCCGGGTTTATTGATATCGAAAGAACGCGCAACGAGCATGAGTGGATCTTTTTCTAAATCTCTTGGGGGAGTAAGCACATGTTCCTGGATGGCCTTTAGCAGAATATCGATATTGGCATTTGCTCGCGCGGAGATAGGGATGATGGGCGCATCTTTGTATTCTGTAGAGGACAAAAATTGTCTTATCTCTTGATAATTTGCAAGCGCTTCCTCGTAAGACACCAAGTCTATCTTGTTCTGCACCACCATGACGTTCTTTATTCCGCTGATGTGGAGCGCCATCAAGTGTTCCTTGGTCTGCGGTTGAGGGCATTTTTCATTTGCAGCGACTAGCAATAAGGCACCATCGACGATGGCTGCTCCTGAGAGCATGGTAGCCATGAGGGATTCGTGCCCCGGCGCGTCGACCAATGATATTTTCCGCTGGAATACTGCTTCAGCATTGCATTTAGGACATTTCTTTTTGGTAGTGTAATAATGGCAATGTTCGCAAAAATATATGGAAAAATCAGCATACCCTAAACGGATGGTGATCCCCCGTTTCAATTCTTCGGAATGAGTATCGGTCCATTTCCCGCTCAGTCTTTCGGTAAGCGTGGTTTTTCCGTGATCGACATGGCCTACCAAGGCGATATTCAATTCCGGCTGGATTGTTTCCGAGCGTGATTCTGTACGAGGAGAGGTTTGAATTTCCTTTTTTTCCTTTTTAGTTTTAGAAATTTTAGGGGTTTTCTTAATTTCTTCACTAGGAGCTGCGCTTGCATCAGCCGTAGTTTTTTTTCGAGGAGCCATATAAAACCTAGAACAGCAGTTTATTTATAAAGTTTAGGGAAAGCAGAGCTGGGTAGGGAAAAAAGAGCAAAATAAGTAAAAAAGTTATTTCTTTTTTTTCTTCTGCAAATTCTTAAGATTCTCTTTCATCCTCTCTTTCACTTTTCGCACCCGCTTCTTCAGGAATTTTCTGGCCGCCTTTAGTTCTCCTTTGCTGGCTACGCCTGATCTCATCAATGCTGATTCAAAATAGCGATTAGCTGTACCAAGAACTTCTTTACTGGCTTGCTTTGAATTAGCCATCAATTCGCGGGCAAGGGTAACACTTTCTTCATCGCTTAAATGAAGTTCTTTTTTCACCTTAGATGCAACCTTTTTTGCTTCAGCTAAACTGAGCAAGCCCAACCCATATCCTGTCTCTACAATCTTTTTTATCCTTTCAACCATCTGTATCAATCCTCCTTGTGTATGAACATATAATTAAATATAAGCAGTAAGGCAAAAGCGAACATAATTATGCTTAAGGGAATGCCCAGAATAGCCGTCCTTCCTTCCAGATAAAAGAGAACGGCAGAAGAAATTATCAGCGAGGCGATGATGATGCCTAATACTCTCCTCTTGCCGACGTGTTCCATCTCCCGCTCCAATTCTTTTACCTGAGAAACATCGATGGTCGTAGGAGGGTCTGGCGCCTCTAATTTTTTTATTATCTTGAAGATGTGTTCGGGTAAATCTTCCAACAATTCTTTCTGGCTCCATAAAGCGCGAGCTGTTTTAGTCACTACATTTTTAGGGGAATAGGTCTCTTGCAGATACTTTTTAGTGAATTCGTCTAACCCGTCGGCGATCTTGAATTGCGGGTAAAGACGCATGGCTAAACCTTCCGCCTGAAAAAGAGACTTGGCCATCAGGACGTGGTTCGAGTCGAAAATAACGCCGTACTGCGCGCCTTTCCCAATTATCTCGTAGAGCGCTTTTCCTATGCTCTTCTCTTCAATGGAACTTTTGTAGACCCCTTCTAAGATAAGCCTGGTCTCATCCTTAAAGGCAGAAAGGTTGGCCCGGCTGATGTCCTTCGCCAAAGAAATGATGATATCCAAGCTTTTGTTAGAATCTTTTTCCTGTATGGAAGTGATAAACCTTATGATTTTTTTCCTATCACCGGGGTTAAGTTCCCCCACTATGCCATAATCGATGTAGGCAAGCTTGCCATTTCTCTGCACAAAAATATTCGCCGGATGAGGGTCGGCATGAAATAACCCGTGCAGCAACGCCTGTTCAAGAATTGAAGTAACATAATTCATCACTAATTTTTTTCGATTGATTTTGTATTTATCCAAGGCCGTAAGGTCGCTAAGTTTTAGGCCATCGATGTAATCCATGGTGAGTACTCTCTTGGAGGAAAAAGCAGGATATACTTTAGGGATGATCACTTCTTTATTATCTTTTAATTTTTCCCGTAAGGCCGCTGCATTGCCCGCTTCTATCTCAAAATTTAATTCTTTTCTGGTCCAGAGAGCAAATTCCTTGACTACCTCAACAGGATGATAATTTTTCATAGATGAGAAGTGTTTTTCCAAGGCCTGGGCGAGATGAAAAAGAATGTCTAAATCGGTGTCGATTATCTCTTTGAGGCCTGGCCGCTGCACTTTCACCACCACTTTTTTACCGGATTTAAGCACCGCCCGATGAACTTGGGCTATGGAGGCAGAAGCCAATGGTTTTTTATCAAACGAAAAAAATAATGTAGGTAACGATTTTTGCAGGTCATGTTCAACGATACTCTTGATTTTTTGATATGAAAAAGATGGAACATGATCCTGCAGTTTTTCAAATTCTTCTGAATATTCTTTAGGCACCAGGTCGGGCCGCAGAGAAAGCAATTGCCCAAATTTTACAAAAGTGGGCCCTAACCGTTCAAACGCTTTCCGCAACATAATAGCCTGACGCTGTCGATCGGAGATGGGAAGAACCGGCCTTATCCGCTTATGCCACGGAAGATGAATGCGCAGGTTTGTTTTGGAGATATAGTAACCAAAACCTTCTTCAAAGAGGACGGTAACTATTTCTTGGAGTCGTTTAATGTCTTTAACCGGGAGCAAATTTCTTACCTCTTTTTTTAATACTCTTTTATATCAATCTAAGAAAAGAAAGTATATAAGGGTTTTGTTTAAAAAAAATATTTCTATTCTCAGACATGGCCTGCATATGTGGCCTCAATTTTTTAATTTATTTTTACTATGACTTTACTTACCAAAAATTAGTTTGTATAAAAATTTTCCAAAACTATTTCTACTGCTGGAGTCAGAATTGACATCCTCCCAGACTTAAAAGTCTGGGATTCCTAGAAAGAAAACTTTGGCGTGATGTGCCTCGATGTATTTCTTTGCAGTCTCGAGCGTTATATGCCCAACACTGCCCATGAACTTTCCTGGACTCCACAAAT
>JAUYPX010000035.1 GCA_030697505.1 Nanobdellota archaeon
ATTCCATACTTAGGCGGACAAACACGAGCTGAACAGTACCTTCAAAAACATCAGCAAGTGTACAATACTAGTAAGATAGGAGTTTGGCATTGTGATGATCTTCTTGTTGATCAACCGCTCGGGCGTGTGCTGTTCCTTGGCTACAGTCAGTACGGCGATCTCTATGCCAGTAGCAATCTTTACTACGACGGCCGTTTTCTCGGGGTACGTCGTGGGGCGAACGGAGTGAGCATTGCGCCAGAGGCGCACGCGCACGAAAATCCGAGTTTAGATGCAGTTATGAATGCATTAAAACCGCTGTATAGGTAAGTTTAAATAATTCTTTCTTTTTCTTCTTTTTGTCTTGGCAACTCTCTGAAAGAGAGAAGAGGCCTGGGCTACATGCTCTTTCGTCATGGCCATCTTACTAAGAGATGGTTATAAAATTCAACTCCAACTAGATTCCTACGAGAATACTGAAGGGGTGGTGACGAAAGGCTAGCAAGAAATTGCTGGTAACGGCGAGAGGGCTAATAGAGACGGGCGTGTGCTGTTCCTTGGCAACAATCATAACAACGATCTCAATGCCAATAACAATCTTAACAACAACGGCCGTTTTCTCGGAATAACCCAGCTCTTGCCAAGACTTTCTTTTCTTCAGAATCAATTAATTATTATTTTAAACAGTTAATACAAAGAAAACTAAATTTCTACTGCTTCTTTTTCTTGCTTACCTTCTTACCAATTTTCTTCCCTTTACTCTTAGCTCGCATCTTTGCTAACTTAATCATCTTAGCAACTTTAGAATGTTTAGGTTTGCCGCTAGGGCCGCGGCCTTTGTAAGCCCTTTTCTTACTTGCAACCCTCTTTACTTTCCTCTTTAATACGCTCTTTTTTTTCGCCATAATTAAATACTGGACTCGGTGAAAAAGTGGCCTGAAACAACGACCAACTCGTAACGTGCCTATTGGTATGTTTTACAGGTGATCTTCTTCGCCCCATACACAAGCGTTATTCAGCACAGGCTGCCCGAGGTGAGTTATAGTCCAGACACCGAGGTAGTTGTTGAGTACTGAGTAGAGGCTGCTATGGTTGCATCCTTTCCAGGACAACCGAACTATCCACACAGATGGATTATTAAGAGAAGATACTATAAATATGTTTGTTACCCCTTCGAAATAATTAACAATAACTTTTATAAATACGGGTCTTCCTTAATCTTTCATGAAAATCCTAGCTTTAAGCGATGTACACGGAGACCGGCTTTTTATTCAGGAAATGGCCGAAAAAGGAGCCGAAGAAAAGGTAGACTTGGTCATTTTAGCCGGAGATCTCGTCGATGATGATGGAAATGTTGCCGGCTTGATCGGCCCGTTCAAAGAAAAAGGCTTGGAAGTGGCAATCATCCCTGGCAATCACGAAGGCTTGGCGGAAGTGAATTTTCTTACTGAAAAGTACGGCATCAAAAACCTGCATGGTTATGTCATTAAAGTAGGAGACGTAGGCATCTTCGGCTGCGGTTATGCTGACATAGGCATTCACCAATTGTCTGAAAAACAATTCTTTGAAACACTGAAGAAAGCGCATGATTCATTGAAGGATGTAAAGAAAAAATTGATGGTAACTCACGTCCAGCCTAGTGACAGCCTGATTGGCTTAGGCATCTTCCCGGGCAGCGAAGGAGTACGAAAAGCTATTCACGAATTGAAACCTGATATCCATATCTGCGGGCACATCCATGAAACTCATGGCATCGAAGAGATGATCGGCTCGACCAGAGTGATCAATGTCGGAAAAACAGGAAGGATAATTGAGTTGTGAACATGACCCCTCTCGAGCTCATTGCCAGAACCTTTGCCTTAGAGCGCGGTATCCCCGTTGCTGGAAATGAACATGGTTTTTCCGCTAAGCACGGTTTGTTATCTCTAACCTATTTTAATAGAAACAATTATCTTCTGATAAAAAAAACCTTTCCAGCATTGGAAAATAAAGAAGAAAGTAAGATTTATGTCTCAGAAAAAAATAGGATCTTAAAAATGAAAATATTATATGGATGTTTACAAGATTATATCGCTCTTCTTGATAATACTAATCATACTTTTTGTCAGTACACCAAAGAGGCATTAGCACATTATTTAGGAGAAGATATAGAGCCAGAAAAAATGATTTCTGAAGAAGTAGCCCCTACTGACTATGTTGGTATAGCCTTGCTTCTTGATTGTTTCTACCCTTACTAAAATTATTTAAACACTGTTAATTTTCTAGTGCTATGCTTAAAGATTGTCCTGAATGCCGCAAGCCTTTACACGAAGGCCAGCACAAATATGCTGATGGCATGTTTAAAGTGCAGTATTGTAAGAAATGCGGCTTTAGGAAAGAGATGCCTATGGACAACCTTTTGGAAAAAGGTTGATCAAAACCACTCAAGTGGGATTTCGTCTACTCAATCCCACGACATCACATCATACCTTTGGGTAATTTGCCACCCATCTTTTTCATCATCTTATTAATATCGCCCTCACCCTTGAACATCTTCATCAGTTTCTTGCTCTGGCGATGCTGTTTCAATAATTCCCGTATTTCACCGACGTTCAATCCGGAACCGGCAGCGATGCGATCGATCCTTTCTGCAGAAACTATTTCCGGCTCTTCTAATTCTTCCCGGGTCATGCTGTCCATGGCATGCCGCCATCTCTCTAATTTGCCTTCCTGCACATCCAGCATCTCCTTAGGCATCTTTAACGATCCCATGCCTGGAATCATCTCCATTATTTTTCCTAAAGAGCCCATCTTCTTGAGCGATTTCATCTGTTGATACAGATCAATAAGATTGAAATCTCCTTTCAAAAACTTCTCTTGCATATCCTGCGCATTCTCTTCGGTCAGCACTTCTTTGGCTTTTTCCAGCAAGGATTCAAGATCACCCATGCCGATAAGCTTGCCGACAAATCGCTGCGGATGAAATAATTCCAAATCATCTTGTTTTTCTCCCACTCCGATAAAGACGATCGGTGCTCCCGTCACTGCGCAGGCTGACAATGCTCCGCCACCTTTCGCGGTACCTTCTAATTTGGTGACAATCACTCCGGTCACTCCGCAAGTGTCATGGAAGGCTTGCGCCTGCTTCTGGGCAGCCTGTCCCAGATCAGCGGAAATAACCAGTAATTTTTCATCTGCCTGTACCGCTTGATGCAGCTTGTCCAGCTCCTTGATGAGTTCATCTGATAAGGCATCTCTTCCTGCGGTGTCCACGATAACCACATCATATTCCTTGAGCTTCTTTTCAAAAGATAAGTAAATATTGACTGGATCTTTTTCTTTCTTGATGCCTAAGAAATCCACGCCTACGTCTCTCGCTAATTGCTCCAGCTGATCATAGGCAGCAGGCCGCCAGGTATCAGTCTGCATCACCGCAACCTTGTAACTGCGCTTCTTGTAGAATTTGGCTAATTTGCCGGCAGTAGTAGTCTTTCCGCTTCCAAATAAGCCTACCAACATGATCTGGGTGGGCTTCTTGGTAATTTTAATTTCGTGCGCTTCTTTGCCTAAGAAATTAGTTAACTCATCATACACTGCCTTGATCAAATGCTCCCGCTTGGTGATTCCGGCCGGAGTAGCTTCTGAAGCGCGCTCCTTGATTTTCTTGCTCAAATCAAACACTAACTGTACATTGGTATCGGACTGAAGCAGCGCTCGTTGGATGTCTTTGACCAGTTCATTGATCAGCTTTTCATCTACAAACAGCGACTTGCTGATCTTGCTTAAAGTGTTTTTTAGGGAATCCCCTAGTTTCTCCAGAACCATGCTCTTTAGAATGATGGATTTTATTTAAATGTTGTTGGGGAGAAAATAAGGAAAAGAATAAACAAATCTCACTCAAAATGCCGTCCTCTTCTTGGCCCTGATTTTGGCGGTGTATACGAGAACCAATCTTCCTTGGTTATAGGATGAAAATGATCCGCTTCTTCAATCAAGGCGCGAGCAGTAGTTTCCTGCACCGCCGCAATCTCTATCCTAACCCCTTCTGATTTCAAGTGCGTGACTAAATCCAGATAGTCTGAATCCCCGGACATGATGATGATGGTGTCTACTTTTGAAGAAAGCTGGGTCGCTTTGATCGACAAGGGGATGTCCGCTGATTTATGGCAAGGGACGACCGAACCATAATATCGTTCATGTAACCGTTCTGCCAGTTTGGAAGAAATGTTCTGCCCTTCCCGGAAATAAATCAATCTATTCAATCCTCTTCCATTCAGAAGCTTGGGAATAAGCGTATCAAAATTGACCATGGTATTGGTCGATTTGCTTTGCTCATGGATGCTCCGCTCAATATTGTTTCCGTCGCAAAGTATGGCTACTGACTGATTAATAAGAATCTCTTTGTCCGTCATCTGTTTCACCTTTTTTTGTTAATAAATGTACCAAAAGACTCAAAATTCTTACGAATTTTGTGCCTTTTGTACATACAAAGGGCTTAAATTTTCTTTGAAAATTTATGTCCTTTGGTATGAGCCTGCAGGGAAAGTCGAAGCTCCGCTTCTCGTTCAGTTCCACGGAACTTATTCGAACCCCGATTAACCGGTCCGAAGCCGATTGTGCTATCCGTTACACCACAGGCCCATTATTACCTAAAGAACTATGCTGTTTTAAAAACATTATGGTCTAGAAACAAATATAAATTTGTACTCTTTTAGATTGCCATGAACTCCGAATATGTTTTCCTGCGCACCTACCTTTATGCGGTCATGAGCATAGCTCTTCTAGGATTAACTGACGCAGTCCTACACTTTCTAAAAATAACCCCTATCCTGTATGTTAAAATAGTCCCTTTAGTATTATTTCTCTTCTTTTTCTTCAACATCTTTTCCATAGCCATATTTCGCCGTCGTCAGGTAAGGAAAATAGTCTATGTGCTCCCTTTTTACCATCTCCTCAGCTACATCCTATTTCTGTCTTTAGGACTGTATCTTACTGTCACCGGATTCAATCCCAGCTGGTTGGGGTTTGCTCTTATTGGCATTCAAGCAGCCTCTTCTCTTTTTGAGCTTGGCTTCAGCATGTATCTGCTCATGAAGTCGGAATTTTCTCCAGCTCTGTAAACTCTTTCAATAAGGAATTATTATCCATCAGGATAGAGTAAGCGGTGTTATCTAATCTCTTGCTTTCCACGAAAGTGATGAACTTTTTCTTTTTCTCTTCGCTCCACTTTTCAAACAAAGCAGCGGTCTTGCAGAGATAGTCAGTATCGCAGTGTCCGATCCTTAGATCTTTTCCGTGCCGCGCCGGATGCAATGGGCAAAGATAACAGCCTTTCTCTTCAATCAGATTTCTACACACCCCGTTGCGCAGATCGCGGGAAGGTCTTCTGTCTCTGAACTGAATAAATTCTTCTTCGGTCTGCGGATGAGCATGCTTGAACTCTAAGTTATTTTTGAAAACAGCCAATTTAATTTTTTCTTTCGATTCAAAATCATGTCCGCAGCAGCCCATGCAGCCGCCATTAAGTTGGCATAACGGTGAGAAAACCATCTCACATCTCCTCCGGCGCCTGGATGCCCAGCAGATTCAACCCATTCTCTAACACTTGACGCACGCAATCAACTAACAACAATCTTGCTTTGGTTTGATTCTTATCGTCCGACAATACCAGGCATTGGTGATAGAATTCATTGAAGGCTTGGGCTAAAGCGATTAAATAGTGTGCCAGATGGTGCGGCTTGTTCGCCAAGGCCACTTTTTCAATCATTTCAGGATACGCATATAATCTCTTCACTACTGCCATCTCTTCTGCCTGTGTAAACAGTTCAAAATTGACGTGAGGAGAAACTCCCAGCTGATGTTCTTTCACTGCTTTGCGTAAAATGGAACAAGCCCGGGCATGAGTGTACTGTAAATATGGCGCCGTTTCCCCTTCAAACGAAAGCATCCTGTTCCAATCAAAATCAATGTCTCTGATGCGATCATTGCTCAAGTCGGCAAAAATAATCGCCCCAACTCCAACCATCACTGCCACTTCTGCCTTATTTTGCAAGGTAGGATTTTTTTCTTCAATGATCTTTTCTGCTAGATCTATGGCTCTATCCAAAACTTCTTCCAAGAAAATGACTTGTCCTTTCCTAGTAGACATCTTTCCTTCCGGGAATCTGAACAGGCCGAAATCAACGTGGATAAATTTATCTTTATCAAATCCGGCTAATTCTAGAACTTTGAACAACTGCTGAAAATGCAATTTCTGTTCTGAACCGACCACGTACATGACTTTCTCCGGTCTATATTTTTTTAATCTGTATAGTGCAGCCGCCAAATCCCGGGTATGGTAGGTAGAAGCTCCATCTGATTTCCGCAGCATGAACGGGGGCATATTGTATTTTTCCAGATCGACGATCAATGCTCCGTCAGAGAGGGCAGTCTTTACTTTCTGCTGCAATTCCTTGATGCTTGATTCGAGTAGATTATTGTAAAAACCTTCTCCATGAAGAGAATCAAAATTGACATCTAAAATTTTGTAGATGCGCTGGAATTCCCGCAGACTTAATCCCTTAAATTTCTCCCACAGGACTATGGATTCCTTATCGCCGTCTTCCAGTCTCTTGAATTCTGCGCGCGCTTCATCTTCCAAACTTTTATCCTTTTCTGCTTCCTGATGGAATTTGACGTATAGGTGCAGAAGGTACTTTATCGGTTCCTGCTGCAGTTCATCCTCTGAGCCCCACTTTCGGTAGGCCACGATAAGCTTTCCAAACTGCGTCCCCCAATCACCAAGATGATTGACTCCGAAAACATCATAGCCTAAAGCGCGGTAGACTTTGTACAGACTGCTTCCGATAACGGTAGATCGTAAATGGCCGATGCCAAAAGGTTTGGCGATATTTGGCGAGGAAAATTCAACAATGATCTTTTTCCCTTTTCCTAGATTTTGTTTTCCAAACTCCTTTTGCTCTTGGTAAATATGGGAAAGCGTTTCTTCAACTACAACTTTATTTTTGAGAAAGAAATTCAAATACGGCCCGGCAACCTCAGCTTTGGCGACAAAGTGGGGAAGCTTCAATTTTCCCTTCATCTTCTCTGCCTCTTCTTTAGCATTTTTGCCTAATCTGAAGCAGGGAAAGGCATAATCGCCTAGCTTTGGATCCGATGGGACAGCAAGCAGATTAGCAAGGTCTTCCTCAGCCAGTTTAGTCTCCTTGGCAAGCAGGGCGATAATTTCTTCTTTGAAATTCATCTTTAACCAGAAACCAACTTGTTTTATATATTTTACGAGAACTATCCGAGAATTATGGAATTTTTTTTCTTGTCCAAGACCAAGACTTCGACCTCTCCACCGCAAAAACCCTGGAGCAAGTCTGCTGCTTCGTTCATAATTTCTTTTTGTTTTTGTGCAGATACGGGAGGGAGGAATTCAAAATGCAGCAGTGCTGAAGTAGAGCTAGGCTTTAATGCCGTCTTCGCATTTTTCCAATAATCTAATTTTTTTCCTAATATCCTTTTTTCATCACGATAACGCAGATCTTTATCCGCGACTTCAAAAATAAGCTCTCCCTTTACTTTAGCCGGATCATCTGCGCCAAAAGGGATGATATGTTTAAGCGCAATATAACGAAGTAATGCCGTGACAGTATCTTTTGTTTTAAAATTTTGTCTGTGTAATATTTTTTCCAGTAATATTTCCACAGAAGTATGGTAATGTTTTGCCTTCTTGCCAAATTCTGCTTTTGCCGCATCCCAAGGCGAGATTAAGTTATGGCTCTTGACGGTATCTTTGTTAAAGGTCAACAGAATTACTTTCTGCATATCTGTGAGAAGATGATTGGCTTTGGCAGCTTTGCTTTTATTATCTATCCCTGTAGCTGAAATAAATCCTATTTTCAACTGTGGAAACTTCTTGAACACTTCCGGCTTGATAGTTATTTTCATTTCTTGGATTTTTTCTCTGCTTCGTCTTCCGGAAGAAGGAAGCCGAACAATCTTCTTAATATCCCTTTCTTCTCATGAGAATGCTTGACTCCGAAATGCTTGGTAAGAAGATCCACATCATTGCGTATATCTTTAAGCAGCCGCACTTTCTTGCGTTCGTTGTAGATGTTTATGAGGTTAACGATCAAATAAATCCCAAAAATCCCGCCTATAAAGATACCTACTTTCTGCAGCACAGGTTGGAGCGCATCAATAATGAAATTCTGAGGAAGAGCGATCTCTCCCGGAATTCCCGGGATGGTTTCCGCCCAGGCCATTATAGAGCCAAGTGAAAGTGCTATTCCAAAAATAAAGATCTTCCTTTTTTTCATAAATCTAACCTCTTTTTACGAGACTTAATGTTTTTGGATATTTATAGCTTGTGGTGGATTCGGCTTTGAAATAATGGAAGACCTGCTAGTCTTCCAAACTTTAGTTGAGGACATAGAACTATTATCCCCAACTAAAAAGTCAAAAATTTTATAAAGAAGCTAGGGGCTTTAAGCTAAATTGCAGCCCCGTCGTCTAGCGGACTAGGATAGAGCCTGAGCTGTTAAGTTTACGCTCAGCTAGAACCCTTTGGTCCAATAGGTAGAAAGGCTTTGACAGCGGTTCGAAAATAAGGGCAGCCTGCCCTTATCAACCCTCGACTCTTCGAGGTACGAAAGTCCGCTCGGGGCTATTTTTTTTATATAGTATAAACCTTTTTAAATGGGAGAGGTTCTGTAAATTAAAATGATTTGGACTGATTATCTTAAGGAAGTGAGATTATGAATAGAAATACAGTTTTGAAAATGGTAGCGATTTTCGTTTTGTTACTTTTAATGTTAGTAATTTTATCGCAATGTGCGTATATCTCTTATGTAGCGGGGTACCAAGAAGCACAACTAGCACCTGAAGCAGCAAGTTGGTGGTAATTAAGTAAAATCTTTTCGGATAAAGAATTTACAAACACTAAAAAAGAGACCTTAGATTCAATACTATGAAACTTACAGAGAACATAAGAGCTATTATGATTGGATTATTTATTACAATAGCTATTCTCAGCATAGTTATACTTTTTGAGCTTTATAGCACCGGCGCAGTAGTTGGCGTTGATTCAGAAGATTATTCTAATTTAGGATTAGGAAATAAAAAGAATTATCTTGAACTAGAAACTCAACAAGAAATGCGTAACAGGGAGTGCCCTTATGATTGTTGTTTAGATGGACAATACGATACTAAAAGTTGTGCAGAAGGCTATGTTTGTCAATATAATATGTGTATTGAGTTAGATTCTGATTCAGACGGATTGTCAGATAATGAAGAGAATAAGTTAGGAACATCACCAAAATTGACTGATAGCGACTTTGATGGGCTAACGGATTACCAAGAAGTTCGTTTAATCGGAACAAATCCCCTCAGTGAAAATTCTGACAATGATAGATATAATGATAAAGATGACTCTGAACCATTAATAACTAATTCAGCACTGTTAGCAATAAGCTTTGATGAACCACAACAAAGTATTACTGATATTGTGGGTGGTTTATCAGAAGTAGCTACTAATTATGCAAATCCCGTATGGTGGTTTGAACTAGCTACTACTCAACCAACAAAACAATTCTTGGTCACTATCAAGAACGTAGGGGACGATTATACAGATCATATTTCTTTTGATGTAGTTCAACTTGGAGTTGTTTTTTCTAGTGAATTAGATGGGTTCCTTTGCAGTGAAAAGAAGAAGACGTGGGAAGGTATAGTTACTTCACAATCTTTTTCGTTTGACCAAAGGATAATGCCACGGAGCGAAATAACAATTCCTCTTATTGTGAATGTTGAATTTATAGACAAATGCGAAAGCATCTTGTGCTCATGTGATACCATCTATGGATACGAGCTAAGTAATATAAAATATGAAGGGTTTATTTAAATAGCGGAGGGTAAAGTAGTATCTAAGCATGGTTATCTATTTTTTCAAAGTTACCAAAACCTTTTTAAATAACCCTATAAACTAAATCATATTCGAGAGATAGGTCGGTTAACGCTCAAGAAATGAAACGATTTCATTTCTGAGCAGAAATGTGATGGTCTTCACATTTCTTGCTTACCTATACTGGAGACACAAAAAGTGAAAAATCACTTTTGTGCACAAATGAAGTCGTTGCTTCATTTCGTGTGAGTATAATTACTCCTTCTCCTTACCAAAATAATTCGAGGTAAAAACAACATGGCAAAAATGCATTCACGGGCACGCGGAAAAAGCGGCAGCACTAAACCGCTCAAGAAAGTGCCTGCCTGGGCGCCATACAAAGGGCCAGATGTAGAAAAATTAATCGTTAAATACTCTAAAGCAGGGAAGAATACTTCTGATATCGGTCTTTTATTAAGAGACGCTCATGGAATAGGAAGTGTTAAAGCTTCAACCGGAAAAAAAGTCTCTGCCATCTTGCAGGAGAAAGGATTGACCAAAGAGATGCCTGAAGATTTACGTCACCTAATCAAGAAGATGGTCTACATCCAGCGGCACATGGAAAAGAACAAGCAAGACCAGACTGCCAAACGGGGATTGCTGTTGACTAATTCCAAAATCAGGCGTTTGGTCAAGTACTACCAGCGAACTGAAAGACTTCCGGTGGATTGGAAGTTAGACATGGATAGGTTGAAGATTTATTTAGAGTAAAGTTTTAATTTTCTTTCTCTTATTTTTTCTTTTGGTTTTATAATTCTTAGTTTAAAAAGATCTAAACAGAAATTAGTAATTATAATCAATAAAATAAAAAAAAATACTTACAACATCGTTCGTATACTTTCAATGTTGGAAGCGATCTCATGGCCACGCTTGGTCAGTTCCAATAATTTCAATCTTCCTTCTTTCTTGAAGCGGATCAAATCTGATTTCTGCATCTCCTGCAGAATCTTGACTACATGCGAATAAGTGCAGTCAATCTGTTTCGCCAGCACAGAAGCATAGACATTTTCATTGGCGTTCTTTAACTCTACCAGCATCATGGCTGGCTTCTCTCGAAAAAATACGTCGAAGATAGGCTTGTTGTTTGTTTTATTCAAATTGGACACCCCCAAATTTAACTCTTAGAAAATGTATCTTCACACTTTCTATAACCCACCAGCCTCTTCAGAAACTGAGGCTTCAATCTTATATTTAAACATTTATCTATTGTAAAACATCTGTTGCAGTATAGTTATATAAACCTTTTGTCTGCAAAGTGAATTATCTATTTGAGAACAGAATAGTTTTTAACTCTTCTCTTTTGTTTTTCATTTTCATGGTTTCTCCTACGGTTACGCAAAGGAAAAGCAGAAAGAGCCGTTCTTTAGGGCGTGCTATGAATGCTCTTTCTTCTCCTGCTTTTCCTGCGTCACAAAGTGCGGGGTTTAGAAAGCAAAGCTTTCCAGCACTTTCATGACGACGGCAAAGGATTTTTTTCCGTATCCGCAGATCCGGCCGGAACAGGGAAAATTGTTACAGGACATCGACGCTGCTTTTCAGCAGGAAAAAATTATTCTGGCTCATGCTCCTACCGGTTTAGGAAAAACTGCCACGGCTTTATCAGTTGCTTTGTATCACGCCATAGAGAAAAAGAAACGTGTGCTCTTTCTCACCAGCCGGCATACCCAGCATGCTATCGCTGTGGAAACATTGCGGGAGATTAAACAGAAAGGGATCTCTTTTTCCAGTATAAATTTAGTGGGAAAGCGTTCCATGTGCAGCCAGGAGATCGCCGGATTGTTCGGCAATGATTTCAATGATTTTTGTAAAACGATCGTTAGTCGAGGAGAATGCGAGTTTTACAACAACGTTAAAAATAAACAACAGTTGACGGTGGAGGCGAAAAAAGCAGTAAGCGATCTGCAGCATTACCCACCCATGCATAATCAGGAGATTATGAACTTTTCACGGGAGCAGCATATGTGCGGCTATGAAATCGCTCTGGCTCTGGCTAAAACTGCAACCGTCATTATTGCTGATTACAATTATCTTTTTAATCCCCACATCCAGCAGAGCCTTTTTAATAAGCTGAATCTGGAATTGAAGGATGTAATTGTAATAGTTGATGAAGGGCATAATTTACCTTCTCGCGTCGTGGAGGCGCTTAGTTCCAATCTCAGCAGCATCACCATCAAGAATGCGGTGCTGGAAGCAAAAAAATTCGGTTTTAATGGAATGCTCTTCTGGCTGCAGGAGTTAGTGAGGATTCTGAATGAACTTGCCGAACCTTCTGAAAATAATTTTGGCTCTACAGAAAATGTAGTCGCTAAGGATGATTTTATTTCCAAAATAAACGCTGTAGTTGAGTATGATGAATTGATTAACGAGCTGGAGTTAGCTGCGGAAGAAGTTCGTAAAAAGCAAAAGAAAAGTTATCTGGGCGGGATTGCTGCCTTTTTGGAAGCCTGGAAAGGCGAAGATAAAGGATTTGCGCGCATTCTTGCTGAAAAGGATAGCAATTATGGGCCGGTCACAACTTTATGTTATCAATGCCTCGATCCCCGTATCATCACTGAACCAATCTTCAAGCAGATTTTTACCGGCGTGATCATGAGCGGAACACTTACGCCTTTGTTCATGTATCGCGATATTTTAGGCATCACCCGGGCGGTGGAAAAAGAGTACGGATCTCCGTTCCCGCCGGAAAATAAATTAAGTTTAGTTATCCCTGAAACCAGCACTAAATACAATCTGCGCGGAGAAGCGATGTTTCAGAAGATTGCCGGGATGTGTACTGAGATCGCTTCTCTTATCCCTGGTAATGTGGCATTCTTCTTCCCTTCCTATCAATTGCGGGATTCCATCGCT
>JAUYPX010000012.1 GCA_030697505.1 Nanobdellota archaeon
CAATTTTTCTTTCAATTTTCTTAAAATCTGCTTTTTTCACCAGTGTCCTGAGAAGCGAAGCTTCTGGGATGCAAGAAATTAAGAAACTACTTAATTTCTGCACTGAAATCAGGTAGTTTCCTGATTTCATGTGCCAATAAAGTAGTTTCTTTATTGTGCATATTTCACTGGTGGTGAATCAATGATTTCACCAAGGCTGGAAAAAGCAGGGTCGGAAATTCGACCGAGCGAAGCGAGCATGCCACTGGTGAACACACCAGTGGTGTCGAATTTCTTTGACAATATCACGCTATTGTAAAACCACAAACATATATAGTAAACTGCACAGGATAGAGAACATCAATTAGCGCAGTTTACTTATTAGATAACTGCGAATTATGTGCTGTATCCCACGCAGTTATCTATACATATAGATGATTTTCAAAGGATAGTCAAAATACTCGCGACCACCACTGGTCGATAGACCAGTGGCATGCTCCCTTCGGTCGGGTCGCTCGTTGGTGGTGGGAGCTGAATATTTTGACTCACGAATGAAACTGGTTTGCGAACCACTGGTAAGCACACCAGTAGAATGACTAGATTCAAAATCATCTTAGAAGGACTGGTGAGACATATTAGTTTTATGCATATACAAGATATATGCAAGCCCTTCTATATGTGCCATCAGCAAAATCTTTAAAAACAACCTAGAAGAAATCTTTAAGCATATGGAAAACTATGCATTTGACGAAGATGAGAACAGCACTGAAAAACTTCTCGAAGAAAGCCTGGAAACATCCGAAGAAGGATTTTTGAAGGGATACTCAAACGAAGAAGAAGTTGGGGAATGTGCTGAATGCGGCTCCGCCGTCAATGAAGAGAACAGAGTGGAAAAAGAGGTCGATGGAGAAACACTAGCCTTCTGCTCCAAATCATGCGCAGAAGAGTTTGAGGAAAATTTGTAAGTTCTATTTTTGCAGGGCTTTTTCAATTTTTCCTAGAGACCAGCAGTTAAGTAGATGTTTCTGTCCTACCCATCCTCGCCTGGCCATATTGACGCCCAGGGGATAAAAAGCAAGATGGGAGACATCATGCGCATCGGTGCTTAAGGCAAACTTGCATCCTGCATCTACACCAGACTTGACTAATTCACCTGGCAGATCCATCCTCTTGGGAGAACTATTGATCTCCATAAAGGCATTATTCTTTTGCGCGGTTTCAAACACTTTGTCCAGATTCAGAGCTAACGCTTCCCGCTCTTGCAATAATCTGTCCAAAGGATGTCCAAGGATATTCACCGGATAATTGTTCAGAGCATCGCATACGCGTTTGGTCATCTCTTTTTCCTTCATGGTTATAGCGACATGCACTGAAGCAACTACCACATCTAAATCCCGCAGCTTGGCTGGAGATAAAGGCAGCTTTCCGTCCTTCAGGATATCGATCTCCACTCCGCTAAATATTTTAATCCCTACTTTTTTCTGCACTTTATCGATCTCCTGCAGATATTTTCCCAATCTTTTCTCGGTCAGCGGATTGGTTATCCCGATATGCCCAAAATGATCGTTAAAAGAGATAAATTTTAATTTCAATTCCTCTGCTTTCTGGGCCATCTCTAAAAGAGTATTGTTGCCGTCGCTCCAGATGGTATGATTGTGAAACACCCCTTTGATATCTTTAGCGGTAATCAAGGCAGGCAGCTTATTCTGCCGCGACGCTTCAATCTCCCCTCGATTTTCCCGCAGCTCCGGCTCAATGAAACGCAATCCTAATTTTTGATAGATCTCATCCTGCGTCCTGCCGGCCACCCATTTTTTATCCTTAAGCTTCGTAAGCCCATATTCATTCAAGGTCCATCCTTTTTTAAGAGCTAACTTGCGCAGCTCCACATTATGTTCCTTGCTGCCGATAAAATACAACAACGCAGCGCCATATTCTTTCTTCGCCACTACCCGTAGATCTACCTGCAGGCCGTTGCTCAAGCGCACCGAACTTTTAGTCTCGCCCTTGGCTAATACTTCTTTCACCTCTTTCATGCCGGTGAAAACACCCATTACCTTTTTTGGCTGAGATGAAACAACTAAGAAATCCAAATCGCCTACCGTTTCTTTTCCTCGTCTAAACGAACCGGCGATTTCCACCCTTTTTACAAAATCATTCCGCTGCAGATTCTTGGTGATCATCTCCACTATCGGCAGGGCATGGATATACAGAAAGCGCGAAGGCCTTTTCTTCAACAATTCAATCCCATGTAATAGCGTTTCTTCAGTTTTCTCACCGAAACCTTCTAAGCCTCTAACTTTATGCTGTTTCAATGCTTTTTCTAAATCTTTAACATCTCTCACTCCCAGCTTTTGGTAGAGCATTTTAATCTTCTTCGGGCCGAGAGAAGGGATCTCGTTCAGGGCTTCTACATCAATCTTAACTTCCCTCTTCAGCTTTTCATAATACTTCAGTTTCCCCGTTTCGATAATCTCAGCAATCTTTTCTCCAATATGCCTTCCTACGCCGGGGATATCTTCTAATTTTCCTTTTTCATAGACATCTTCAATAGCTTCTGATAATGATTCAACAGACTGGGCCGCTCTTCTATACGCGACTGGCTTGAATTCCACTTCCTGCAATTCCAGGATATCCGCTATGTTGTTCAGGATCTTGACAATTAATTGATTTTTCATCCTCTTTTGAAAGAAATAGGAAGTAAAGATATTTATAATTATCTAATTCCGATCAAAGAGCCATTCTCATCCAATCTGGAGGTGCCAAGAATTTTAGCGCTATGGCTGAAGGCTAACAGAGTTATATAAGGATAATCTTTCACTTTTGGAAAAAGAATGCGTCTTTCAGTTGGTTCTTCCAATCCCAAATATGAAAATATTCCTTGCTCATGAACAGAGTTTTGTATTACCCTAAATCCCGGAACATGCAGTCCGGCTAAATTATCGTAGGCAGTACCGCACAGTTCAACCACTCCATCCCGCAATTTGCTTTTAGCCAGGTAATCCCATAATTCCGGATTTCCACACATGATTTTAGCGCTCTCATACGGATGTCTGGCCATTGCTCCGCCCAGCGTAAGCGGATTCTTCCATTTTTCACTCACCATAGCATCTACTTCCACTTCTTTCAAACGATTGATAAAATGGAACACACTCAATGGAGAGCGATGTTCGGAGCGTAACTGGCGAAGAATCTCCTGAATATTTCCATCATATCGTTTGTAAGGGAGAATCACCTCGCCTTCTAAATGCAGATCTAATGAATCCATCAGGGAACCTCTATCAGAATCTCTTTATCAATTTTTTCCTGCAGATGTTCCGGTTTCACTGCAAGAAACCGTGCAGGGCCATCCATTTCCATAGAATGATTAAACATGTCCACCAAACCATGCACTTGTAATAACCTCCCCTGAGGTATATCTGCATCTATATAATTATATGGGGGCCTGTATTCTACTTGGTTATGCTTACAATAAAGCTCCAACATCTCCAGATACAAACATAAATTTTCTTCGCCGCCAGCATAGCACTGTAGGCTGGAGAGAGCAGACCAAGTGCGAAAAGATTGTTTTTCTGGAAAAATTATTTTCTGCAATTCAAGATCACGTACTATTGCATATCTTCGGAGATGATTTGGAACCGCTCTGCTAAATTCAGAATAGGTATAAACTTCTATATCATTCCAAAAAGTATTCCCATCTAATAAAGACTGCACCTCCTTCTCTTGTAATCGCACTGCATACTGTTCTTTTCCTAAGATAGTTCTGGTCAGCCCTTCCTCAACTCCCTGGATGATTCTCTCTGGAGTCAACAATCCTGAACCATGGACAACAATAGCTACAGGATTGCCCTGCTTGGTCTTTCCAATGATTTCTTCCGTCTGCGCAGTGATCGGTATTCGCCATAACAGATCATCAAAGGGCAGTAAAGATCTTGCTTGTAACAATTCAGGCAAGGTCAAGACCAGGCCATGCTGCTGCGCCAATTCTAATGCGACATAATTATGCTGATCATAAAAAGATTTAGTCAAGCCCTGTTTAATTGTATATCTATCCAGTTCCCACACTATCCAAGAGAGCTGATGCCCTTCTATAACCGCCATTTTCATAGCATTTGTACAAATCTTTTTAAACCATTCTCCCATTCTTCCCTAGATGAACGTAGACTGGAATAAGCTCCAAAATAAATGGCAGAAGCAGTGGGAAAAAGCAGAGTTAGGGAAAGCTATTGTCAACAAAGACAAAGACAAATTCTTCATGATCTTTGCCTATCCGGGCATTTCCGGATTCCTGCATGTCGGACATATGCGCGGCTTCAGCTATACTGATGCCATCTGCCGTTACCAGCGATTGAAAGGAAAGGAAGTGATCTTTCCGGTAGGAACCCATGCTTCCGGTAACCAAGCCATCTCTTTTGCCAACAAAGTCAAAAATAAAGATCAGGATTGGATCAATTATCTACTCAACAATGGCTGTCCAAAAAACAAAGTCAAAGAGCTTACTACCCCGGAAAAGATCATTGAATATTTTAACGGCGTGTACATCAATGATTATTGGAAGAAGTTCGGTTTCCTCTGCGATTGGGAGCGTTTCACTTGCACTACTTTTCCTGACTACGAAAAATTTATCCAATGGCAGTTCAAAAAATTACAGCAAAAAGATCTTTTAGTACAAAAACCATACTTTGCGACAGCCTGCATCGTGCATGGCCCGGTAGCGGTAGATCCTTCTGAAACAGATATCTCTAAAGGAGGAAATGCAGAAAAGAATGAATACACTCTGCTGAAGTTCAAATTAGATGGCTTCTTCCTCGTTGCCGCTACCTTACGGCCGGAAACAATCTACGGACAGACTAATCTTTGGATCAATCCGGAAATCAAATACTTGCATGTAGAAGTGGAAGGCCAGGACTGGATCATGAGCCGGGAAGCTGCCGAGAAATTGCAGTATCAAAAAGATGACGTCTTATTGAAAGAAGATATTGACATCAAAAAATTCATCGGCAGAAAAGCCCAGGCATCAGGAATTGAAAAGGAGATTATTATTCTTCCTGCAACATTCGTGAATGCTAATGTCGGGACAGGAATCGTCACCAGCGTTCCCAGCGATGCTCCTTACGACTATGTTGCGCTGAAAACCTTGCAGGAAAATCCGCAATTATGCAAGGCTTATAATCTTAGCCCGCAGGAAATAAAGAATATCAATCTCATTCCCATCATCAAGACTAAAGGCTATGGCAATTTTCCAGCGAAGGAAATCGTAGACAAGCTCAACATCAAATCACTCTCCGATCCAAAACTGGAAGAAGCGACCAAAGAAGTCTACAAAGCCGGGCATCATTCCGGGGTGATGGCGGAAAACTGCGGGAAGTATGCCGGAAAAAAAGTGGAAGAAGCTAAGGAACGGATCAAAGCTGAATTATTAGAATCCGGAAAAGGAGACCTCTTCCATGACTTAAGTGAAGAAGTAGTCTGCCGCTGCGGCAATAAAGTAGTGATCAAACGCATTGACGATCAATGGTTCATCCGCTATTCCGATCAGGCGCTGACGGAACGAAGCAAAGAACATGCGAAGACCATGAATATTTATCCCAAAGAATACAAAGAAAATCTTCCCGGCATTCTGGATTGGTTCGCTGACCGTGCTTGTACACGATTAGGAAACTGGTTGGGAAGCAGATTCCCGTTCGATGAGAATTGGATTGTCGAACCCATCAGCGACTCTACCTTGTATCCAGCATATTACCTCGTCTCAAAATTCATCAACAACGATACTATCAGCCTGCATGATTTGACTGAAGAATTTTTTGATCATGTCTTTCTCGGAGTAGGAGAAGGAAAGAAAAAATGGAAAGCTATTCGGGAAGAATTTCAATACTTCTACCCGCTCGACCTAAATCTAGGAGGAAAAGAACACCAGACCGTGCACTTTCCGGTGTTTATCATGAATCATGTCGGTATTTTTCCTGCTGATAAATGGCCCAAAGGAATTTTAGTCAACTGGTGGGTGACCGGCAAAGGCGGAAAGATCTCCAAGAGCAAAGGCGGAGCAGAACCTATTCCTAATGCTATCGAAAAGTACGGTGTAGACGCCATGCGTTTGTACTATGCCCATATCGGTTCGCCGCATGTAGACGTAGTCTGGACGGAAGAAGTGGTCTTGAATTACAAAAATGCGCTGGAACGGATCTACGTCTTAGCTGAAGAACTACGAAAACAAAATGGAAACAAGAAAGCGGTCGATGACTGGTTATTATCAAGAGTGCACGAGCATATCAAAGCCTGCAATAAAGCCATGGAGAATTACGGCCTGCGCGAATTGGCTTCTATTGTTTATTACACTATCTATGATGATCTGAAATGGTACCTGCGCCGGGGCGGGAAAAATAAAAAAGTGATCGGGCAAGTCTTAGATATCTGGACTAAATTAATGAACCCTATCACCCCGCATCTCAGCGAAGAATTGAATGACAGCAGACAGTTGGTGTCTGCATCGCTCTGGCCCAAAGTAGAAGAGAAAAAGATCAGCAAAGAAGTGGAAGCCGGCGAAGAGCTGATCCGCATGACACTGGATGGAATGCGTAATGTGCTTGCTTTAGCAAAAGTAGAAAAACCGGCAAAATTCACTCTCTTCGTCGCAGAAGAATGGAGCTATGAATTATTCGGCCTTATCTCTAAAGAGATCAAAGTCACCCGAAATGTCGGCGAGATCATGAAACGCGTCCTGGCCGAAGAAAAGATGAAGATAAAGGGAAAAGAAGTCAGTAAAATAGTGATGAGTTTGGTAAAAGATACCAATAAGATTCCTTATCTAGTAACTTCACAAAAAGAAGAATTGGCTGCCCTAAAAGAGGCAAAAGGCTTCTTAGAAAAAGAATTTGGATGCAAAGTTGAAATCATCCGCGCTGAAGACAGCCAGCATCCTAAGGCACAGGCCGCCTGGCCGGGAAAAATAGGGATACTGGTGGAGTGAATCTCTCTTTAATAAGTTTTAAAAGAGTTCTAAAAGTGGGGGTATTGATGACCGATAAGATTATATCCTTAGAAGAATATCCTACTTTTCTCAGTACTTATGTGATGGGCCCTCTGAGACTTACTGCAGAATCAAGAACCAAACATCCAAAAATACAAGAAAAACTTGCCGATGATGAATTAATTCCCCTTCCGCTTTCTACCTACGAAACTGGCCTTTATATTGGCGTAAACAGAGGAGCAAAATTTTCGAGGATTTCGCCCAGCGGGGTAAAAGCTTATGTCACGCACGATTTCATGACTAGGGCGCCAGTTCTTGAAGCGAAAGATGTACAACAGGCAATGGAAATCTCCGACTATATTGAAAATAACATCGGCCAACTACAGGAAATTGCGGAATCCACCACCCACCATGGAAAAGTTAGAGAGATTAAATCCTACCGAGTAGGAAATGATGTTTATGTTCGATTGCTTATGCAGTGTGGTGAATCATCCGGGCACAATATGACCACAAAAGCGGGAACTGCTTTAGTCAAATACCTTGTAGAACAATTTGAGGGAGTAAGGTATGGTTCGGATTCAGGAAATATGTGCGCTGATAAAAAAGCAGCAGCCATCAACGCTATTACCGGACGGGGTAAAACTGTTATTACAGAAATAATTATTCCCAAAGAGAGTTGTGAGAAGTACCTCAAGACTACACCAAAAGAACTAGAGAGATTAAACACGAAGAAAAATCTTCAAGGAAGCATCGCTGCGGGAAGCCAGTTCTCTGCAAACGCACATTTCGCTAACATCATTGGAGCCATGTACGTTGCTACCGGTCAGGATATCGCTAATATCGTGGAGGGATCTTATGGAATCACTCAAGTAAAGGTAACAGAAACCGGCGACCTGTATTTTACCACCACTCATCCTTGTTTAATTGTAGGAACAGTAGGACATGGAAAGAATGGAGAAAGCCAACTAAAAAGTTTAGAGAAATTAGGCTGCCTGCAGAAAGATAAACCCAACGGATTTAATTCCCAGCGGTTAGCTGCTATTATCGCAGCTGCGACGGCTATGGGAGAACTGTCTCTATTAGCAGACCAAACCAAGAATGGACGTTTAATTGCAGCCCACGAAAGATTTGAGAGATAAACAGTTATCTTTATATTCTATGTAGGGATTATCAAACCCATGAAACGCATCCGGCTCCGCAGTAAAGATATCAATAAAGAAGTGGAAAAGTATACAATAGAAATATCCAAAAAAGACCAAGTAGAATTGCTGGAAGATAAATACAAGATCATTCTTATCAACAAAAAGCCTGCTTTTTTTTATTATGATGAAAAAGTTGTCCCAACTCTCAAATATCTGCAGGAGAATAATATTCTCAAAAAGATTATGGTAGACATGGGCGCAGTCAAGTTTGTGGTCAATGGCGCAGATATCATGCGTCCCGGAATTGTAGAGATCGAAGAAGGTATTGCTAAAGATGAATTTGTAGCAGTGGTTGATAAGAACAATAAGAAACCTTTAGCCGTAGGAATCGCTCTTTTCAATTCAGAAGAAATACAAAAAATGGCCTCTGGAAAAGTCATCAAAAACATCCATTATGTCGGCGATGAATTGTGGCGGATGGAAGTATGAGAGAAAAAAAAGATATTCTCACTGTATTCGTTGAAAAAGGCGAAGATGATTTTTTAATTTCTGAAGTCTTAGAGTTACCTGGTTGTCATACTCAAGCCAAAACTAAAGAGCAACTTATTGAAAGAACAAAAGAAGCAATTCGTGCTTATTTGGAGAGGGACGATATCCCAGAAATTCTCATTAAAGGGCTTTAGAAATGATCACCAACAAAACCAATAATAAAATCATTTCTCATCAAGAGATTCTCTGCAACAACATTCTCTCACAAATGCGCGGCTTGATGTTCAGAAGCAAACACAATCTTATCATGGCTTTCAACAAAGAGAAGAAAATCTCCCTGCACATGTTCTTTGTCTTTTATCCAATTGATGTCTTAATCCTCAACGAAAAGAAAGAGATCGTGGAAATCAAGAGAAACTTCAAGCCCTTCACCCTCTGGAATTCGAAAGAGAAAGGGAAATATGTAGTGGAATTAGCTTTCCCACAGGAATATAAAGTTGGAGATAAAATTTCGTTTTAAATTCATTTAGAATTCTTGATCATACGTGCATAGGCTTTCATCTTTGCAAGACAATCATCAATGCCTTCATAATTATGCAAATTCGTTTTGGGGGCTTTTGCCAAATCAAGGCAGCGCTTAAAATCGTCCTCATTTCCATCCAAATCTACTACCACTTCTAGATAAACAGCAAGAAATCTTGAAGGGATATTTGTAGATCGTAACAAATAACGGTCTTCATCTGAATCAGGGATATACTTTTGAACTAAAGCCTTGTATCCTTCTAAGCTTTTTCTAAGTTTGTCATCAACACTCATATCCTCATCATTCATATTGTCGTCACTCATAATCTTAAAATCAACTAACACTTTAAAAAAGTTCTGTAACAGATTAGGAGCATGCCCGCAGTAGAATTACGATAAAGATTTTCTTAACACATATCCTTGTAATCGCGCATCTAGTTCAAAACCATAATCATGGCCAATATATCCATGCCATTGGTGAAGAAATGCTTCCATTCGGAAATGTGTAGCTCGGAGAACTTTGGTTTCCTTTAGAGCTCTCTTCCATAAAGCATCAAAAGCAGCAGTGATAAACTGGTACCCTTCTACATAATTGCATTGGCCGCTAACATACATTTTCGTCCCGCCAACAAGGAATAATTCTGACTCTTTAAACATGCTTTTTTCAGAGACCATCAGATCAATGGAAGAATACCATTCAAAAAAAGGTTGCTCTCCTCTTTCTAACAACACCGGAAGTAATGTAGAGTCAGCTAACCTAGCTAAAGAGATTCCCTCATCCGTTATCAAGATTTGTTGTAGTGCGGGTAACATAGTGATTAGTAAAAGATTAGGGGCACGCCCGCAGTCGAACCAGCCAAGCTCTGCTGGTGAATCCCTACAGCTTCTCGGATTTGCGCTCCCCCGAACATGAAGATTGCAGGTTAAGGCTGCTTCCTTCCGGACCTGACCTGGTTCCCAGCAAGCCCATCCCAGGGGACAAACCGTCGTCAAAGACTGTAAGGACCAGCAAAACCAAACTGGGCCTTCCTTGGGCTTCGGCTCCGTGTGAAGTCCATTCACGGTCACAACGCAGGACTAGCGCGCCAGCCTAGCTCTCCCTCAAACTATAGACTGTAAATAGAGTAATTTTATATAAAGATTTGGGTGAGAGAATTTCATGGTCTTGAAACCTATCGAGTTGCTGGTTTTACAAAAAGGGGCATTAGAGCGTATTAAATTAGCAGAAATAGATTTATATGATCATGATCCTGAATTGTCTTACCATTTTAATCCGGTAGCGATGAACGATAAATTCTGGACCGGAATTAGTGAAAAATATGAAGTGACCAAGCTCTTGCAGAATTATGTCAAAGGAGTACGAAAACTGCAGCAGTTAGTTGCCGAGCTTGTGCAAGGAACAGAACATGAAGACAAAGCTAGCCTGGAAACGATCACTCAGCACCCTTTTGTCTATGCCAGTCCAGCAGCCTACGAATTAGTTAAACCGCGCCTTAAAAAAGAAAAAGAAGACGATGTCGAAATAAATCCTGTTGCCCATATATCTTGGGAAGAAGGGATAGAACATGGTATTTTTGTTTCTCTGGGTGATCATTATGGCTCTCAACATCTTTTATCTTCAAATATTCACGAACACGGGCATTATCTACATTTTATCTTGAATTCTGAACATTATAATAACTGTGACAGCACGTTGAGAGAAACTATGGCTATTTTTATGGAAATGAAATGCGGAATGTCCATTAACTATCTCGCCGCTGAACCAGGAAAAGAAACCCCGCATCATCGCGCTCAGGAATTATTATCTCTATTAGAGAGCAAGAAGAGTTACGCTCCGGCAAATGTTGCCTCCTAATGGAACTTTTTAGTGCAATTCGATAAACACCAGGAATTACGTGAGCATATCCATAAAAGACTGCCGTAAGTCCAAACATTTTTAAACCCTTTTTAAGATTGTACTCTGATGACCGAATTAATCATCACCGAGAAGCCCAGTTCCGCAGAAAAGGTAGCTTTTGCGTTAGCAGATACCAAACCGGTAAAAAAGAAGAATAAACAATCCAGTTACTATGAACTAAAGCATAATAACAAAAATATCATTGTCACTTCAGCCGTTGGACACCTTTACGGTTTAACGGAAAAAAATAAAGAAGGTTGGAGTTATCCCGTTTTTGAAGTTACCTGGACCCCCACATACTTAACTTCAAAAGAAAGCTCTTATGTCAAAGATTACATCGACACCATCAGTATGCTGGCCGCAAAAGCAGATGAGTTTACCATCGCCTGCGACTATGACATTGAGGGAGAAGTCATCGGCTTGAATGTCATCCGCTTCGCCTGCAAAAAGAAAGACAGCAACAGGATGAAATTCTCTACTTTAACCAAGGGCGATTTAATAGAAGCGTATGATAAAAAAAGCAAACATCTAGACTGGGGACAAGCGAATGCCGGAGAAACCCGACACAAATTAGATTGGTTTTATGGGATAAATCTCTCCCGGGCGCTTACCAGTTCAGTCAAAGCGGCTGGCTCATTCAAAGTGATGTCTATCGGCCGAGTGCAAGGCCCGGCATTGCATATGTTAGTAGAGAAAGAAAAAGAGATCCAGGCTTTCAAGGCTGAGCCATTCTGGCGGCTTTCCTTCCAGGGAAAATACAAATCTTCGCCACTCGAAGCATGGCACAAAGAAGATAGAATCTTCGACCAAGAGAAAGTTAAAAAAATCTTTTCTAAAATCAAGAATGAAAAAGAAGCATTGATCCAAGAGGTAACTAAATCTGTCCGCAATCAGTCTCCGCCTACGCCATTTAACTTATCTGACCTGCAATCAGAATCATATGCCTTATTCAAGATAACTCCCAAAGAAACCCTGGCTATTGCCCAAAGCTTATATCTTGAAGGAGTGACTTCCTATCCTCGAACTTCTTCTCAACAGCTTGATCCTAAGTTAGGATTCAAGAAAATTCTTTCCGATTTAGCTAAACAATCACATTATCAGCATTTAGCCCAGGAACTGCTCAAAGAAAAAGAATTGAAACCAAACAATGGAACCAAAACCGATCCTGCCCATCCGGCAATCTATCCTACCGGTCATGTTCCTGGAAATCTTAAGCCGCGGGATCAGAGACTATACGATTTAATTGTCAAAAGATTCATGGCGACCTTTGCGCAGCCAGCAATCAGAGAAACCATGACCATAGTCTTTGATGTCAAAGGAGAACCATTCATCACCAAAGGCACTAGAACTGTAGAAGAGAACTGGCATAAATTCTACAAGCCGTACCTAAAAATGGAAGATATCACTCTTCCCGATATGAAAAAAGATGAAAAAGCACATATTACTAAAATTGAAAAGCACGATGAAGAAACTCAACCGCCTGCACGATACAACCAATCCTCAATCATCAAAGAATTGGAAAAAAGAAATTTAGGGACTAAAGCAACCCGAGCAGAAATTTTGGATACTTTATTCCGGCGCGGATATGCGGAAGGAGTGAAGATCACCACCACCCAGCTAGGGATGGAAACTGATAAGATTTTAGTGAAATATGCTCCCACTATTGTTGACGAGAAACTCACTGCTGATTTTGAAGAAGAGATGGAGAAAATCCGGGAAGGCAAACAAAAGCCGGAAGCAGTCTTAGAGAAAGCCAAGAAATTCCTGACTGCCTTGCTAGCCGACTTTAAGAAAAAAGAAAAAGTAATAGGTAAAGAGATATTAGTATCTATCCGAGAAACTTCTGATGCCGCGAATTACATGGGACATTGCCCTAATTGCAAAGAAGGAAAATTAATGGTCCGCAGAGGAAAATTCGGCCGCTTTGTAGGCTGCGACAAATATCCGGAGTGTAAAACTATCTTCAACATTCCCAAAGCAGGACCGATCAAATTCACCGGCAACATGGATGAGAAAACTAAAAATCCAATTGTCGAAGTAGGCGCAGGAAGAACTCTAAGAGTTGTAACCTTGCTGCAGCATGAAGATGCCAACAAACCGCATAAGAAAAAGTATCCTGAAGAAGGCATGCTCTGCCCGCATTGCAAAGAAGGAAAGATGATTCTGCGCAAGAGCTTCTATGGGGAGTTTTTAGGTTGTGATAAGTATCCAAAGTGCCAGACCATGATGAAGATCCACGAAGGAAAAGTCGATGTAAAGAATCCAGTGGTTAAGGAAGTTGGAGTGAAAAAGCCAGAAGTTACTGAAAAGAAACCGGAAGAAAAGAAAGTTGAAGTTAAGAAAGGAAAGAAGAAGAGTTGATTTTGCTTTAGAAGAGATATATTGGTTTAATACTTGACATCCTCCCAGACTTAAAAGTCTGGGATTCCTAGAAAGAAAACTTTGGCGTGATGTGCCTCGATGTATTTCTTTGCAGTCTCGAGCGTTATATGCCCAACACTGCCCATGAACTTTCCTGGACTCCACAAATGTCTCTTCTTATAGAGCCCCTCTAAGAGAGGCATCTCGATAAAGAGACATCGTGCCGTAAAGCCCTTGAGTTTGTGCATGGCATCAGAAGGCGTCATTGTTAATGGTAATGACACCAAGACATGGATGTGATCAACATCAACTTCGCAGTCCAAAATTGCGAAATTGTGCTTTTTTGCAGCTTCGTGCAAAAAGATTTTGCACAGGTTTCTTCGTTCAGACGAAGAAAAGATTTTATACCTGTACTTCGTACACCACTGTAGATGCCAAGTGCTCCAGCCAACGGAGCGGTTGTATGCATGTTGTTTGTAAATATTCATGTGTCTCACCTCCTCTGGTGAGGCACATCACTTTGCCATGCAAAGTAGAATGTTTTCAAATAGAAAAAGCTAACGCCATTCATCCCACAGCTAAAGCAGTGGGATTTCTGGCTAGTTTATCTTAAGAGCAGAAGTTTATAAATTTTATCTTTGCTAAGAAGCCTATTCTCCTTCCATACACATACATTTCCCGACTTTCTTGTTACAGCCTTTACATAGTATACAAAGTGGGCAATGGGACAATTTAGCTAATTTATACGCATCATAGCCACAGCTAAGGCAGGAAAATCCTTTCTTTAATTTGGGAGCAACTTTATGAGTTTTGATTATCTTTCTAAGGTTTTTCATCGTTTCATCTTCACCGCTGCTCTAACTGCTTTTACAATATCATCAGAGGTTAAGCCGAAGGCTTTGAACAATTCTTCAGGAGTACCGCTTTCGCCAAACCTATCGCGAACGCCAACTCTTTTGATAGGCACTGGATAATTTTCACCTAAAAATTCTGCCACTGCGCCGGCCAATCCGCCCTGCCATTGATGTTCTTCTGCCGTTACCACGCAGTCGGTTTTCTTAGCTGCAGCAAGCAAGGTTTTGCCGTCTAAGGGCTTTACAGTATGGCAGTCAAGGACTTGACAATCAATTTCTTTTTCTAATTTCTTAGCTGCCATCAAGGCTTCATACACTAACGGCCCATTGGCAACGATAGTGCAATCTTTTCCGGATCTAAACTCTTCAATTTTTCCTACTTTGAAAGGCGTCTTATCCGTGGTAATAGAAGGGTAATCAGCACGGCCGAAACGAAGATACACCGGCCCAGGGGTTTCTGCTGCGGCAATCGTCGCTTTTTCACATTCAGCATCATCGCAGGGAACAATCACGGTCATGCCCGGCTGCAAGCGCATCAATCCTACATCTTCTAAAGCCTGATGAGTCGCTCCGTCAGGGCCGACCGAAATCCCGGCATGCGCGCCGGCAATCTTGACATTGATCTCTTTTCCGGGCTTGCTCTCCCAGTTATTGTAACTGATAGTAGTCCTGATCTGCTCGTTATTTCTTCCCGGACTGAAAACAGCATAGGAAGACATGAAAGCGATCTTTCCTGCTGCAGCCATTCCGGAAGCCAGAGAAGCCATGTTCTGTTCAGCTACACCTATTTCGACAAAGCGGTCAGGAAATTTTTTCTGGAACCATTCGCTGCGGGTTGATTCTGATAGATCTGCGCAGAGAACGACTACATTAGGATTTTTTTCTCCCGCTTTGACCAAACCTTTCCCGTAGCCGTCTCTGGTTTTGACTCGCTTGATGTCTTTTGCGTAGAGGTTCTCTATCAAGTTTGCTTTTGGATTTAGTTTTCCCATTGTTTGTCTCTTTTTAATTAAATTTAATTCTCAATCCCTATTCTTCATAATATTTTCCCGCCAGACTCTTAATTCGGCAAGAGCAACTTTAGCTTGATCTGCCGTGGGAGGTTTACCATGCCAGAGAAAATCGTTCTCCATGAAGCTTACACCTTTTCCAGGGATATTGTGCGCAATGATTAAAGTTGGTTTTTCATAGATAGTCGCTGCTTCATGGCAGGCATCAATAACTGCTTGGATATTGTTGGCATCAATCTCAATCACATGCCAGTTGAATGCGCGGTATTTGTCGGCTAATGGTTCTAAAGGCATAATGTCTTCAGTATACCCGTCGATCTGTATGTTGTTTCGATCGATAAATGCCGTGAGATTATGTAATTTGTTTTTGCCGGCAAACAGGGCTGCTTCCCAAGTCTGGCCGGCTTCTTGCTCTCCGTCGCTCATCAGGCAATAAACGTGATTCTTTTTCTTGTCCATCTGCAACGCATAGGCCATTCCGGCAGCTTGGCTTAAGCCAGAGCCTAAAGGGCCCGAGGTTGTTTCCAATCCAGGTAAAGAAGAGCGATGCGGGTGTCCTTGCAATCGTGTGCCAAAATGACGCAGCGTTTTCAATTCTGTTCTGGGAAAATACCCAGCATTAGCCATGGTGGAGTAAATGACCGGACAGATATGCCCGTTAGAAAGCACTACCCGATCGCGCTCTTCCCAGAAAGGATATTTTGGATTGTGCTTTAGGACATTGAAATAGAGTGCAGTGAAAACATCGGCCATGCCTAACGGGCCGGCGCTATGCCCGGAACCGGCAGAAACTAATGCTCCTATCAAATCTTGGCGGATTTGGTTAGCAAGAAGTTTAAGCTGCTTAATGTCAGTTACTTTCTGGACTGGTTTAATTATTGCCATACTACCTCTTTGTAGAAGAAGATAAACTGTCGAGCCTGAAAGCGGCTCTCCGTTCATTCCTCACCTGCGGAATAAACAAAAAAGAGTTAATAAATGTTTGGCTTAGCAAAATTCACAGACTTTGCCTTTCTTCATTACTTTAGATTTTTTAGCTTTCTTGCCCTTTTTAGCTGCTTTCTTTTTAGCCATGATATTCACCTCATTTTTCAGAAAGCAATTCGGATTTATAAAATCTGCTTTTCCAAAATGTATTCACAAGTAGCATTAACTCAATGGAAAAGCAGGGTCGGAAAACTGGCCCTTAGTTGTCAGTTTTCCCGACTTGTTTGTAGAGGACAATGGATAAGACTAAAGAAATTACTATAATAACATGAACTACAGTGCAGAATGGACAAATTGTGCTCAATAAAAATTCTATGTAGATGAAATAGAACACAAACAATAATCCTGCTACATTCCATCCTACCAGCTTAGGTATAACATTTCTGTTCTTGAATGAATTCCAAGACAATACTCCGCTTATCAAGAACCAGGCAACTCCATACACGGCTACCTGTATTCCTACGATTGTATAATATATGCCGGAATTGACAACCGTGCAGGAAACAGAGGCGGTTATATCACATACTCC
>JAUYPX010000013.1 GCA_030697505.1 Nanobdellota archaeon
AGACATTTGTGGAGTCCAGGAAAGTTCATGGGCAGTGTTGGGCATATAACGCTCGAGACTGCAAAGAAATACATCGAGGCACATCACGCCAAAGTTTTCTTTCTAGGAATCCCAGACTTTTAAGTCTGGGAGGATGTCAAATTCGAAAATCCTTCCCTGGCAGGATCTCTTACTGTGGCTGTTGCACCATATGTGCTTACTCCTCTAGGGATATACCTCCTGAAAAAAGGAAAAGAAAAAGAAAGTATACTCCTTTGCGCAGGAGGCGCCGGTTTAGGTCTTGCACATCTAGGCGGCATCATCGGTGATTGGAGACTTGCGGGACAAAAGATGCTAACAGAAAGTGTTGAAGTAGTGCAAGATGCAGTAGGGGAAAAAATGCCCCCTCAATATGAAATTCCGGTTTTGTTGGGAACAGTTTTAGGTGGAGTTTATATCGGAAGCAAACTGCTGGCAGTATCGTACAGAGCCAGTAAAGCGACTGTTAATTCTGTAAGAAAATGTGTTAACAAAGAAAAACTATAATCACTCCTGCTCAGCTAAGTACTTTTCTGCTTCCATGGCTGCCTGACATCCACTGCCGGCAGCAGTGATCGCTTGCCGGTAACGAACATCCTGCACATCACCGGCTGCAAACACGCCAGCAATATTTGTTTTCATAAAGCGATCAGTCTTGATGTATCCTTTCTCATCTAAATCCAATTTTCCTTCAAAGATTTTCGTATTCGGAATATGTCCGATCGCTAGAAAAACACCATCAGTCTTTAATTCTGTAATTTTTCCATTCTTTGTATTCTTCAATTTCACGCCAGTCACTTTCTTCCCGTCACCGAGAATTTCTACTACTTCGTTATCCCAGAGCACTTTACATTTCTGATTCTTGAAAAAACGATCCTGCATGATCTTTGAGGCTCTGAATGAATCTTTTCTATGAATGACCGTAACTTTGGTCGCAAACTTAGTCAAGAACTGTGATTCTTCCATCGCAGAATCACCGCCGCCAATGACTACCACTTCTTTTCCTTTAAAGAATGCTCCGTCGCAAACTGCGCAGGTAGTCACTCCTCGGCCCTTGTACTTTTCTTCAGAAGGAATACCTAGCCATCGGGCACTAGCTCCGGTAGCCACAATCAAAGTTTTGGTTTGGATCTTCTCACCACCCATCAAAAGCAATTCAAATCCGCCCTTTATCTTCTTGAATTCGCTGGCAATATCAACTTTAAATCGAGTGCCAAATCTCTCTGCTTGTTTCTTGCACATCTCCACTAACGCAGGGCCTTGCACTCCATCAGGAAACCCCGGAAAATTCTCTACATCAGTAGTAAGAGTAAGTTGTCCACCATCTTCTGGCCCGGAAATAACTAATGGATTTAAGTTAGCTCTCGCTGCGTAAATAGCAGCGGTACAGCCGGCAATACCTGTTCCTAAGATGATTACTTTTTCCATGACAATGCGACAAAGCAAGTAATATTTAAACATTTGTGCTCTTAATCAGAAAGGTTTTTATAGAATTCCACCATTTAACAAACCATGAAAAAGCTTGAGGAAAAAATCTTTGATGAAGAGTTTAATAAAGAGTTTTCATTGTCCATATTGTTGCCCATTTATGGCGATTTAAAATTTTGGCACGTTACGGAAAAGTTAGAACGGGTGATAGATAAGGATGGGCATTCTCTTAGTGTGTGGAAATGGCCCGCAAGGGGATCCTTCTATTCTTTCAAATATGCAAGCATTGCTTTTATGGCTGATATGGTTTATGATATTGTAAATTTTTTATATTAATGATCCTCCTATTCCTTCTCCTGATTCTCCATCAAGTAATACGCCAACATCCGCACTCCTGAACCAGTTGCTCCTTTCGTCAGATAAGGACCATCAACGCACCAATATGCTGACCCGGCAATGTCGACGTGCGCCCATTTGGCTTTCTCGACGAATTTACTCAGGAACACTCCAGCAGTAATAGATCCAGCTTCGTATCCTTTGCCTTTCTGAGAAACATTATTCAGATCCGAAATAGTTCCATCCATCCAGTCCTGATATTCTTCAAAGAAGGGCAGCTGCCAGACTCGATCCCCGGAATGATTGCCTGCCTCTTCCAGCTTCTTCAATAGTTCTGCATTGGTACCCATCACTCCTGCTGCATAATAGCCCAGAGCAACTACACAAGCGCCAGTTAAGGTCGCAAAATCAATCATCACTTCAGGAGCATACTTCGCTTCCGTATAAGCCAGTGCATCGCACAAGACTAATCTTCCTTCTGCATCGGTATTGCCGATCTCAATCGTTTTTCCGTTGAAGGCTTTGACAATATCGCCGGGATGCTGCGCGGTAGCATCGACCATGTTTTCGCACATGGGCATCACTCCCAGCAAATTCTTCTTCAGTTTTAACTCTGCGGCAATTTTCACTGCTGCCATCACCGCTGCTGCGCCGGCCATGTCTGTTTTCATATCTTCAATATATTTAGTCGGCTTCAAATTATAACCGCCGCTGTCGAAGGTAATTCCTTTTCCTAACAACGCAGTATGTTTTCCCTTCTTAGAGCCGGTATATTCCAAGATCAGCAGTTTGGGAGGATTCTTGCTGCCGGCATTTACGCCGAGCAACGAACCCATGCCTTCTTTTTCTAATTCAGCTTTGTTTAATACTTTTAATTTTACTGAATTATACTCGCTTGCCACTTGCTTAGCCATCTTTTCCATGTACTCAGAAGTTACGACATTAGCCGGCTCATTGACTAAATCACGGACCATGTTGGTTGCTTCCGTAATGATTCGACCAACTTTAAGCCCCTCACTCAATTCTGTGGCCGAACTTGACCATTGTAATGATACTGCATCCAAAGGTTTCTTCTTTTCCTGTTTTTCCTTGGCTAAATATTTACTAAAATTATAATTTGACAGCAATAATCCTTCTGCTGCCGCTCGGCCTAATGATTCATGACTTGCGGCATCGCGAGCTTTTTCTACCACATTGGTTGTAAATGAAGAAAATGACCGCCCTTTAGCGCAGGTAACCATTTTTCCTAAAGCTTGGCGAATTTTTTCTGCATTCAGATCTTTCTTCTCTCCCAACCCCATAACAACCACTTTTTTATAGGAATGAGAAGATAATTTAGTCGAATACATCTCTCCGAATTTTCGCGAGAAAGCTTTTCGATTCATCGCTTCTTCAACTTCTTCCGCCAATTCTTTGCTGAATGATTTACCATTATCCTTATCTTCTTCAAATAATCCTAAAAATAATACATCCTGTGCCTTATCCAAATCCTTAGTTATGGTTATTTTCATGTTTCCCACTCCGTTTTTGCGCTTGCTGAACCCGTACCATCAAGAATATCTTTCAGACTTAACATTTCTCAACGCCACTCTTTTTCTCAGTAAAACCTCTTTGGTTTCCAATACTAGCTCCTTTAAGCCGCAAATATAAAAAGTTTTGTTTTCTCCATCAGCTGGGAGATGTTCCTGCACTCTGCCGGTCGCGCCTTTCCACTTTTCCTGGGTTAAGGTAGGAATATAGGTCAAGTTTGCATATTTCTTCCCTAACTGCGTCAATTCCTCCTGTAGGAATAAATCTTTTTTCTCTCTTACGCTCAAAATCAGGAAAAATTTTTTATTCTTAAAAGCAGCAAGATGCTCCTTGAGCATACTGTATAAAGGCGCAACTCCGGTTCCCCCGCCGATCAGCCAGATCTCCTGGTTTTTATCATCCTCTTCAAACACAAAATGCCCTAAAGGCCCTTTGATTTGGAACGAATCGCCTTTCTTAGCCTTCCTCAGAACTTCAGAGGCAAACCCTCCATCTATTAATTTGATACACAGATCAACTTTACCTTTCTCTGAAGGCGGATTAAGAATAGAATATGATTTCAATCTAAATTCTGTGCCATTTTCCACTCTCACCGTCACGAACTGGCCGGCCAAGAAAGAAAAATCTTTTGGCGCACTCAACGAGAGCAAAATAACATCATGGGTGAGCTTCTTGTTCTCCAGTACCGTAGCTTGGAAAGTATGGATAGGCATTTCTCAGATACTGCTATCTTCCTTTAAAAAAGTTCTGGAAAGTTGAAGGTCTTGCACAAAAACAGAGTTAGATATTATGCAAAGCCCCCATTCCCACAATCCAACGGAAATCTATGGAGAACTTTGAAAAAAGGAATTTTCGACAATATTAAATTTTATTTAAAGCGAAAATTCAGCTATTTCACAGTCTCTTAGAGAAGTTTTATGAATTATTTAAACTTCTCTATGATTTCCGAGG
This sequence comes from Nanobdellota archaeon, assembly GCA_030697505.1. Lineage (GTDB taxonomy): Archaea > Nanobdellota > Nanobdellia > Woesearchaeales > GW2011-AR9 > JACPIL01. The sequence goes on from JAUYPX010000013.1 coordinate 4,264, forward strand.
CCCGAAGAAAAACAGAGATTTTTCTTGGGCGCAGGAAATTTCATTTCCTTGCGTTTCCGAAAATATCGTTGTATTTTCAGAAACTTTAAATATACCAAACTTTTCTATCCTTCAGATGTTCAGGACAAAAAGAGGCCAATCAGCGGCAGGTGCAGCAGTTCTCATCGCAATTATAGCGGTTTTGATAGTCGGCTTTGTCATTCTTATCCCGCCGCAAGAGCGGGCAAAGTTATTAGATGAAGGCATTACCAATGCTTCAACCACCGCTCCTGGAATAGTGGAAAAAAAATTATTGGCGGTTTCTCCAGGAAGGATCGATTATTTAGTAGAAAAGGAAGTTGAACATCCGATTCCGGTGGTCAATATCTATGCCCGGACTGAAGCTAAAATCCTGGCGCAAAAAAATGTTGCCTATGCCAAGAAAGGGATCTTTTCAGAGCAGACTGATGTGCTGACGGTGGTGGTCCCTGACCTGGCCCATACCGAAGGTATGCTGCTGAGTTTGGATGTGAAAGAAGCAGAAGGAAAGTTGATTGTTTTATTTAATGGAGAAGAAGTATTCAACGATGATGTAAGCGCAGGAAGCCTTGCCCCTATTGCTATCCCGCAGAATCTGCTTAAGGATGAAAACATTGCGGCCTTTGCAGTCTCTTCTCCAGGATTGGCATTTTGGCGCACCAATGAAATTTCCCTAAATGATATCAAAGTGGTTGCGGATGTCACCAGCATAGAAGCGCAATCTTCCCGCAATGTGTTCTTGGTTTCCGAAACGGAAAAAAAGAATCTGGATAAAGCGGCCTTAAAATTCCAGCCCAGCTGCGACTTCGATAAAGTCGGCGTCCTGGAAGTCAGCATCAATGGCAAGCTGGTTTATTCCAGCGTCCCCGATTGCGATTTGGATGTGATCACTGTTGAATTTGCTCCGGAAACCCTGAATCAGGGTGAAAACGAAGTTGTGTTTAGAACCGAGAAGGGAGATTACCTGCTGACTCATGTCCTGGTAAAATCTGAATTAAAAGATGTCGAATTCCCGACCTACTACTTTGACTTGACCTATGAAGAGTATCGGGCGATCAAGGACGGGGATAAGAGAGTCCGTCTGACCATGAACTTTGTGGATGTAGTAGCCCGTAAGTTTGGGGATGTTGTCTTCAACGGCCATACCAAGTATTTTGACACCAAGGAAGTTTCTTACGTTCAGGATTTCAGCGATGATATGGTTCAAGGGACAAATTCGGTTAAGATCAAGCCCAGAAAGACCTTGGAAGTCAGAGAATTGCGAGTGGATTTGTTGGATTAAGGGATTGATACGATTTCTTGATTATGTTTCTCCAGTAACATTTTTATAGGCCGGAACATTAGTATTCCTTTAAAAAGAGGAGATTATGGCAGATCTAACTAGATTGCTCAAGAAGGCGTTTATTGCGGATAAGCAGGGCTTTCGGGAATTCGGTTCTGAAAAGAAAGAAGAGCAGCAGAAAAAGGAACCAGAGATTAAAGATTCCAGAGTCCAGAATTTCTTTTCTATCAAGAAAGAACAGCCAAAGCCTGAATCTAGGCAATCAACAAATTCCCCTTCTAGAAAATTTTCTCTTCCTTCGTTCAATGCTCCTTCGCTTCCTAAAATTCCGGCTGCAACCGGAGTATATATCGGATTAATCATTCTCAGTATTATCGGCTTAATCCTAAAGAGCTATGTCGCTTATCATCCTGGAGGTTCATTATTCCTGAGCATCATTCTGGGTTTCTTTTTCTTTATCGCTATCCACTATACGCCGGAAGCAAAATTGAAAGAGTCGTTAGTGTTCATTACCTTTGCATTGGATACTTTTACCCAATTTGTCTTAGGTTTATTTCCTGAATCAGAACTCAAGAATTGGCTGATCACATATCATGTCTTTGCCTGGATGATTTTAGCGGTAGTATTGTTCTTAATGGGCGTCTTTGATACCATGGGTGCTGGGGAGCATCTAGGTAAAGGAGGGGTATTGATAATAATATTAATAATCGGCTTTGCCTTGTTTTTGCTGTTCCCCATCCTCATCACTGGACCTGGTGCGAAACAAGATGAAACCCATGCAGAATATTTTCACATCGCTAAAACGCAGGTAGCCAAAATTGGAAAAACCTTAGAGGAAACCAAGAATGTCTGGCATGATTATTTCGCCTGCACTTTTGGAGTTCTCGGCGGCAGTTACAAATATGATAGCTGCATCGATGACAAACGAATTGTCCGCTATTGTAAGAATAATTTTGCGGCCACAACCGAACAACAAGATTGTGTGAAGCAGCAACAGGAAATATTGAAGTCCGGCGGCAAAGCCGGAGTGGCCGGTTCGGTCAGCGAAGCGATAAAACAAGTCACCAAAATTGAATTGAAAGAAGACCAATTCTTCCCCAAGAAAGCGACCGAGCCAAGAATGATATATCCTATCCCTTTGAAGGTAGAAAATCCACGAGAACAGATATTTACGGTAAAAGCCTCCTGTGAATTCAAGAAAGGAAAGGAAATAGTGGCTGGATTAGTTTATATCGGCGGACAAGAAGTAAGTGAAGTACAGATCAACAGCAAGCAGCAGCAATTCTTAATTGGTTGCCAGCCTAGTTCAGATTTGAACGGCAGATATACGTTAGAATATAATGTAGTCTTATCAGGCATGCAGACCTTTTCCTTTCTGAAACGCGCGTTCATAAGCAAAGAGATCAGTGCAGAGTTACGCAAGCAGGTGGAAGCAGACAATTTCAAGATCAGTAAAGATAAAGCATCACAAGGGCCAGCTGAATTTGCACTGCTTAATTTTAAGTTTGGCACCGGCGCCGGTACAGAACCATTAATCTTAGTTGAAGAACCTACTACCTTTTCCTTCGCGGTAGAAGATGTGGGCAGCGGAGCCTTTAAAGGAGAAGTTCTCAAGGTAAACAGTTATAATTTCAATGGATTATGGGAACGTGGATTTAGTATAGATTCAGAGCGTATCGGCGATAAGGATTGTCTGCAAGGAGGAGAAATAAAATTGCTTGCTGCTCAGACAAAGAAGCGAGAGCCAAGCGAATTAAAGCGATGTTTCTTAGTTTTGCCGCCAGATTTGAGCCTGCTCCAGGAGAATGAATATAAAGTGGAGACTTTTGTAGCTGATTTTAATTATGATTATAAGATTACCAAATTGATTCCTATCGAGGTGACGCCGTTGGTGGCTTCGGAGTCAGTATCATGAAAAAGATGATATTGCTTTTATTGATAGTATCTTTTTTTATTGTTTCCTGTGGACAGACTTCGGAACGCGGGACAGATATCAATTACAAGCAAGGGTTTACAGATATTACTATCGCCTCGGAAGGAAATAAAGAAGAATATCAAGGGCAGCCTTTGCAATTGCCCATCTCTGCCCATAATACGTTAGCATATGATCTTGAAGATGTTTCTGTTTCCATCAAAGGCTTTGACAATCATTTTGTAGAGATGTATACAGAACAGCAGCAGCTTGCTCTTTTAGAAGGTAAAAGTGTCTTTAATCATGAAGGGATGAAGGAACACTTTTTGTTTGAAGGGCTGATTAAGAAATTATTGCCTGGGGCGGAGAAAGAGCAAGAAGATTACCGGGTGTATGTGTATTATAAGTCCAAAGTGGAATTTTCACCGAGCATCTGCGTCGCTTCCCAACCGGCAGGACCAGGATATGTCGGTGCTGCTTATGATACTTATCAGGGAGGCTGTACCTTTCAGAAGGAAATTTCCTATACCGGACAAGGGGCACCATTAGGTGTGACAGGATTAGAAATTATTTCTCGGCCAGGAAAACAAGTAGAACTGCGCATGAAAATAGAGAAAAGAGGGAAAGGAAAAGTAGGCAAGGTCACTTTGGCTAGCGCAGCGTTAGGCGGAAAGCCTTTGACCTGCGAATTCCGCGGCGATACTGTCCAAGATGGTTATTCGTTTGAAGAAGAACAGAAATCGGTGATCTTGATCTGCGCAGGATATCTCAGTAGTGATGCTGCTTATACCACTCCTTTGTTTGTAGAATTGCGGTATGATTATGAAATCAATCAGAAAGAAACGCTGACGATTTTTGAGTAGGACATAATCCTTTGACTAATCTATTTCTTCGCCTTCTCTAAAGCCTCTTCCAACTTCTGTTCGTTGAAGCCGAGCACAATCACGCCGTTAAAGTCAAATACGGGAACGCTGATCTGTCCTGATTTTGCCAGAATTTCGTCTCTAAATTGGCCGTTTTGGCTTTCGGCAATATTGCAGTCCTGAAAAGGAATTTTCTTTTTCTTGAGCCATTCTTTGCCTTTAGCGCACCAGGAGCAAGTAGGTATGGTATATATTTTGACTTCCATTTTTTAGTTTCTAATGATTGCAGCCAGTTTCTGCAAAAATGACGTTTTTTCCTTGCTCAGAGAGAATTGGCTGGTTCCATTTTGAATGATCACAACCTCTCCGGGAAGGACGGATTTCCAAGAAATGTTTGGGAACATTTTAAGCTTTTCTGAACTAATGACTATAAAATCGTTTCCCTTCGCCAGGACCATGCCGTAATATTTTGGAAGTTCATTTTTCCTCATGGCAATAAAAGTTTTATCTTTGGTTGACAAAACGATGTTGGTTCCCTTGGTTTTGGTGTAGGTTTTGAGATTGTTGCGGATAGTGTTTGAAATGTTTTTTGGATGGTTATCTTTAATATCGCTGAGGATGGAATAAAATAATCGCTCTGAATCAGTTTTTCCTTGAGTCTTGAATCGGGGATCAAAGGTTATTTCGTCTTCAACCATTCCATTGTGGCAGAACACGCATTCGCCTAGCTGGGAATGTTTTGCTTTGAAGGGATGGGTGTTTTCGATAGAGATTTCGCTGCCCGCTTTTCTCCTCACGTGAGCGATGAGAAGGCTGGTCTTGAGGTCATATAATTTTTTAACCGTGGGGTCATCAAAAATTGCTTGGGGAGATTTTGCGATGGTAAACGTTCCTTTCTGGTTGAGGTACGCAACTCCCCAGCCGTCGGCATGCTGCCATCTTCCCTGATTTTGTCGATTCAATTCGTGGAGAGAATTCCTATCTTTGGCCATGAGAATGATACTGTCGAGAATCTTTGCGACATCAATGTTTCCAGAAGCGACAATTATTCGACACATGATGGTAAACCTCTTTGGTAACCAGTCTTTTCTTGTAATGATTGAATGCCTTGGCGATGCTTTTCCCAAATAAATCTGTTGGCAAGCGCTCCGTCTTGAGGAGAATAGATGATTTTATGTCCAAGATGGCGTAAGAGTTGGCTGGCTAGATTTTGTCCTGAATCAAGCATCTCAAAGTACGGCTTGAGGTAGTGCTGTTGTTCAGCAGGAAGTCCGCCCTGTGCGAATTCAGTAAGCGCAGAGAGGTACTCGCGCACCTGGGGATTTTTCAGACCATATTTCATCGCTAAATCTGAATAATGATCAAGAATATATTTGTTTGGGAGTATTACTCCTTTTTTATCAAATAGGTAATCTTTTTTTGAATGATCTTCTGCAATAGTAAGTGGTGTATCACCAAGTATGATTTGATTCATATATCCTAGCACTAATCCTGCTTGAGCTAAGACAACATCTAAAGGAGCACTATCGTTAATACGCAGTTCGAATGTTCCAGGCCCTAAATCTTTTACATCTGGGCGGAAGCGTATATCGGGATATCCCGTTTTTTCAATAGGAAAATTTTCCAAGAATGATTTGAGTGTATAATCGAGAGGCAAATCTTTGTTGTTGCGCCTATTGTAAGGAGAGGCAAATTCTGCTGCCCATCTGCTATGGCGCATCTTATCTCTCTTTTCCAATTCTTCCATTGAAGCAATGTAGCTTCGATCTTCCGTCCAACCAGGGATATCTCCACACTTAGGGATAACAAATACTCCTTCTACTGGATCAGCTATAATATTGTAGCGATGGCAATTCATGCTGTTCCTTCCTTCAGGGGATATAGCTGAAGCTGAAGTAAGAGCGATGGTTGGCCGTAACGCGGTCAAGGCATTGAATTGGTCTGCTAATCTTTCAAGATATTGATCTATATGGAGATGGATTCCGCTGATGCGGATTAACTTCTGCACCGCTTCTTTGCCAAAAATGGTCTGATATCCATGAACCCGGTGCATTACTGCAGGATTTAGCTCTGCTGATCCCGCGCCAGTTTCACTGATAGGAATATTGAGGACTCCTAATTCTGCGCAAATTTGGTCACTAAGTTCTTCAGCTTTTAAAAATTCTAAGCATAATTCATCTAAGGAAGAAGTAGGCTGAAGAGAATTGAATTCCGTTTGATGCAGAGTTCCTTCCTGATGGAAATATTTTGTTTTTCCTTCTTCATTTAAATTTGAAGGATGCGTGAGAAATTGTGGTGCAACATTAGCTACAGTAAAATCATGAGCATGATGCAGTCCTCGTTCGTATTCTACCGCGATTTGGAGTGGTTTCATAATATGTTTACCTCTGGAGAGGGGTGATGCTTTCGGATGAGCTTTATATATAAACGTTTCGCCGGAGAAAGAGGTAATATGATAGGGGTAAAAACAACTTCTTCATAATTCTATTTCAGAATCCAAACTTTTTTAAATAAACCGCGGTTTTAGCCTTATTGGGTACAAGAAAGCCTAAAAAGCACGAAATGGCTTTCTGTACTGAAAATCTAAAAATTTTCATGTATCTAATAAAAAATTCGGGCTTATAGGAGAATTGAACTATGTCAAAAGACCAATCAAAGAAAGGATTAGCGCGCGTCAATACCGCCAGGAAAATATGGTACAGGATAGTAAGTCCAAAACTATTCGGACAGATGGAATTAGGAGAAACATATCTTACTTCTCCTGAAGGAGCGATAGGGCGGAATCTTAAAATCAATCTGAAGGATCTTACCGGCAATATGAAAGATCAGAATGCCTATGTCAAATTTACCATAGATGAATTGGAAGGGACAACCCTAAAAGCATCTATCTCCGGATATGAATTGACCGCTACCTCTGTGAAAAGGATGGTGCGAAAGAGTACCGATCGCCTCGATGATTACTTAGTCTTCAAGACAAAGGATGGAAAAAATGTAGTTATAAAGACGCTTCTGGTCACTCAAAGCAAAGCGCAACGTTCCGTGCAGAAACAGCTGCGCCAGAAAATGAAAGCATTTTTAGCGGAAGAAGTGAAGAATAACACTTTTGAAACAGTGGTAGGAAATTTGGTCACGCGCAAGACGCAGATGACCCTTAAAAAACTCCTCTATAAGATCTACCCCATCAACGAAGCGGCGGTGCGGGTGTTAGGATTTGCCAAAAACAACGCCGTAGAAATGCAGGTAGAGGAATCTAAGGCTGCTGCGGCTGAAGAAGAATCCACTGAAGAGATGGAAGCTTCTGGAGAAGATGAAACCGCTCTTCCTGAAGCGGCATAAGTTTTATTTTTCTGTAAGATGAAATTTCTAGCCTTCACCGATCTGCACGAAGATAAGGAAATGTTGAATGAGTTAGTCAAGCGCGCAGCAAAAGATGACATTGATTTTGTGGTCTGCTGCGGGGATATTTCGACGTTTGGAAATGGATTGCAGTATAATATGAAGAAACTCAATTCCTTGGGAAAAAAAGTGTATCTGATTCCTGGAAATCATGAGGAAGGAGCAGAGTTTGCGGAGATGGTGGCAGGTTTTTCTAATTTTGTGAATCTTGATAGGAGTGCAAAATCATTGGGTGATTACATATTTCTTGGTTATGGTGGCGGAGGATTTACGCTGCAGGCTCCAGCTTTCAGAAAAATTGCCCGCGAATGGTACGGCAAATATAACGGCAGGAAAATTATCTTAATCACCCATCAGCCCCCATATGGAACAAAATTGGATTGGTTGGGAAACCGCCATGTAGGCAATAAAGATTTCACTAATTTTATTTTACGCGTGAAACCGAAATTAGCGCTGAGCGGCCATCTGCATGAGACTGTAGGCATGGTCGATGTTATTGAAGAAACAAAGATAGCCAATCCCGGTTGGGAAGGCATGGTCATTGAGCTGCCGTAGGAGTTACCATGCAAAAACTGTTGAGCCGATTACAAGCAAAGTCAAAATATACACGTGAAAAAGTATTTTCTTATCAAGAGATGATTCATTCTGGCCAGGAAATTTTCTTTATCGATCTTTTGACCAGCCATGATGATCTCCGATTAAAGCAATATTGCGATTTTTTATCGAACACCTTTGAGCAAGGCATGGATGATGATGAAAAGATAATGAATGAATGGATTTTTGATCAAAATATCGCTTATCATGCTGTTTCTGACAGAAAGGGAAAGGTCATTGCCGCTGCGAACAGCAGTTATCTTCCTTTAGGATCCTCTCCTACAGATCATGATGCTATTCTGGCGGTGTGGTATGTCGCTGTCGATAAAGAATATCGTGGCCGGCGTTTGGCGAACGAACTGTATCAGAATATGTATCAATTTGCTCTGGATCGGGCTCAGGTTTGGAATAGCAAGGTGAAAGCTATAGTGGGTGAAGCTTCTCATCAGGATATCCAGACCATTGAACAGGTCTTACGTCGTGAAGAGATTGCCCGAAGGCGGGTTTATTATGAGGATGCTAAAGGCCTGGCGAAAGAAGTGTCTTATGTTTCTCCGCCGTTGAAATGGGATTCTGAAACTGGCGCACCAGCAGAAGAAGCGCAACCTAATCATCTGATGCTAAAACTTACCGATGGCCAAGAAAGCATGCCCGCAAAGGAGCTGCTGCGGATCATTACAGCAATTTACCGGGATTCATATTTTCCTCGGGAAGAAGATTTCATGAATAAGGAATCTTATGCTAGAGCATCTGCGATGGTACACGATTACTTGAGAACGATTGAAGACACGCTTGCTGAGGCGAGAGATGGAGAAGTATTTTTGAGATAACTTTGTCCTATAATGGTTCCATAAACACTTTCTTGACATTGATGGCAATCCCTTTCTGCTGGGTATTGATCTCTACACCGGACATGGCAGCTTCGCCAATGGCGACCAATTCATCTTTCAGAGTCATCACGGCCACGGCCTCGCCCTTGCGAAAGTTTTCCAGTTTAGAAATACCGGGAATGGCTACATCTCTGCCGTGAGAGACGCTTTTCAAGGTTGTATCCAGAATCCAGCATTTTGGGATGTGTTTCAATGCATTTTCAATCGGCTGGATGCAATGCAGTAGAAATTTAGAATTTTTTTCTTCAGTATGAAAGTGATAAGCATCTTGCAGGTCGTTCAGGGTTACAAGATTATCTTGTTCAGTAAACGGTCCAGCCTGCGTTCTACGTAATTCAGCCATGTGCGCTCCCACACCCAGTTTCTTTCCTATGTCAAAGCAGAGTTTTCGGACATAGGTTCCGGCTTGGCATTTGACCCGGAAAAGGACATCTTTTCCTTTGATCTCCAGGATTTCACATTCATAAATTTCCCGGGTTCGTTCCACTCTTTTGACGGCGCTCTTTAGAGGTGGCAACTGCCGGATTTTGCCCAGAAATTGGCTGACGGTCTCTCTGATGATTTTTTCTTCAACTTCTTTATGAATGTGCATCAGGCAGACATATTCTTTTGGTGCGGTAAGCAGAAATTGAGCGATTCGGGTAGCTTTGCCTAGAGCGATGGGCTGGACGCCGGTCACGGCAGGGTCAAGTGTTCCGGAATGCCCGGCTTTGTCGAGGTGGAGGATTTTCTTGACATAATCAGAAGTCTGATGGGAGGTCGGCCCTTTCGGCTTGTCGATGTTGACGATGCCGTATTGGATCAATTCATCAGCAGTTCGCTCTGCCGGCGATTTTCCGAATTCCCCTTCGGCAGCTTTTTTGATGAAGAGTTGGCGGGGCATACTGAGGTGAAATCAAGAATCAATTAAAAATCTTCTTAAGAAAGTCGCATATCGTCAATGAGATCATCTATCTCTTTATGTTCATTATATTGTCTAATTGAAGCCAGGGCGGTTTTCAATGCAGGGGCCGTTTCTTGGTTGAAAAATGTATACACCTGAGGTAAAGGCTCATGATCTTTTTCATCAAATAAAACAATGGCAGGCACAGTATTTTTATCTGCTCTCAGCCGGTATGGTTTTCCGTTGCCAAAGCTGTGGATGGTTCCAGTGGTTATATCATACCACATGGTGCCGGTGAGAGGGCGGCTGGTGTTGGTGATAGGGTAACTGCCTATTCTGCTATGAGTGCAGCCTTCTGCTTGTCTTAATGCTTTGATAGTGGTATCATCAAAAAATCCATCCAGATATTGAGAATGAGAAGTCATTTTACGCTTTCTGAGAGACTTCTTTTGCTTTGGTAGGCTCTTTAACTGTTTTAGTCTCTTTCTTTTCAGCCTTATTCTTCTTCGAAGCAGGTTTCTCTTTGCCGACCCATTCCGCTTTGACTACGCCTTTGTCGTCTTTGACCGCTTTAACTTTGATGTGATGAGGGGGATTCTGGATGCCGTGTTTCCAGAGCTCTTCGTTCAATTCTTTGCTTAACAGAACGTTTTCTGATTTCATGTGTTTAGCCAGAAATTGCCGAAGGGCCGTGACTGCTTTCTTGGTCCGGTTCCAGCGCGGCGCTTTCATGTATTCTTTGCGCAGAGGGACATTATAGGTTCTTTCCAATGTCTTTTCGGTTGTTTTGGCCATGATTATTATAATAGGAGCTTATGCTTTGGTTTTTGTCCTTCTCCAAGATCTTTTTACAAATGTGTGCCGGGAAGGATGGACTCGTTTTCCCTTGCCGTAAGCTTTGAAGACGCTCCAGAAGGGCGCCCATTTAGTTTGATTGCTAAGCTTGATCAAACGTTTCTTTTTTGCAGGATGTTTGTGTCTAGCCATTTGCTTATTGTTTCAAGTCCTTACGTTCTTGTTTAGAAAGCTGTACGGCGATCTTATCTAAAAATGAAGTTCCTTTAGGGGTCAATATTCTTCCTTTGTGAACGCCTTTTTCAGTTTGTTTGATTAAACCTGATTTTTCAAGTTGCTGGAGAATTTTCCTGAGATGTGATCCAGATGCTTTGTAGAAATGTTCCGGCTTGTGCCCGCGGTTTTTCTTGCTGCCGTACTTCGTTCGTAACTTTTCGGTACCTACCGGGCCTAGCTTGGCTACGCTGCGCAGGACTGCTGCAGCTCGCGAATACCACCATTCTTGGTTATCCGGCAAACGTTCTTTGCTATGACCGGTCTTGACAAATTTTGCCCACGCAGTCGGCTGGACCAAGGTATGGCTTTTGAGCTCTTCTGCAACCTTTTTGTTCAATACGCCAGGGTTTACTGTTAATATATGGGTCATAGTCTTTCGGGATAGGGGGTTATTTATAAAGTTTTCTTTAGAGAATTTTGAAAAAATATTCAAAATTATCTTAGATACTTTGAAATGGTCGAGATTTTGCTCATAAATAAGAACATTAGCAAAATCCCTATTTTTCAAAGTATCTTTAAGGGAATGGTGATTTAGTAGAAATTTAAGCACAGAAAAGTTTAATAATACTAAGAGGTTACTTTTGAGCTATGAGGTTGAACAAAGTAGGTGTTATTAGCTTATTACTCATTTCTTTGTTGTTAGCTTCTTGCGCTCCTGCGCCCGGCCCTTCAGCTGGAGTATGGGAAACTATATTGGAAATTGGTTCTCTAGGGTTTTTGTGTGAACGAGGCTGGTTTGGATTAGGCCCTTGCAATTATGAGAATAATTTAGTTGCTTTAATGCGGGTTTTAATCGGTATATTAGTATTTGCTTTGTTGTACATGGGTACCAGTGCTGTGCGTGGATTGAAGGAAAATAGAAATATTGCTATCACTGTGTCCATTATTTTAGCAATAATGTCGGTGATATTTATTCCAGATGCATTATTATTGGCGATTGGTACTGCGTATGCAACAATTACTTTAATACTGTTAATTTTGTTATTTCTAGCTCCTTTGATTCTTTTGTTCATCATAATTCCCGGGGATTCTAGAAGGAATCATTTAATCAGGGTATTTCTTCTAATCGCCCTTTATCTACTTTTAACTGGCTTGAAGAATACAGCTGGAGGTCTTGTCTAAAATGGCAGCTAATGCATTAGTAGATGGAATTCTAGCATTAGTGGACTGGGTTGAGTATCTGATTATTTTTATGATCCTGATTGAAATATGGAAATTTTTTAGTTTTGGCGGTACTGCTTCAACAGTTGGCGGAGGGATTGCCAATTTTGGAAAAGGAATATTGAATTTACCAAAATGGAATGCACGCAGGGTTCAGAAGAAAGAAATCAATCAATACATCATGGAAGAGCGGGAGGAGAAAGACTTAGATGGTCTTAAAGGCGAGGCCTTGCATATCCTTACGGAGTTGGAAGCATATGCTAATCGAGGATTGCTTTCTTTTAAAGATAAGACTCTCATGGTGGAAATGATTACTCAGTTTGGAGAAATGTTAACGGAAACAAAGCGTACTTTCCGCCAGCTAAATAAAATTACCTCTAGAGCTGATAACGGCTTGGAAAGAATGTTTAATTACTTCAAAAAGAAAGGGGTACCAGTGCCTGAGGAAGTGAGAAAATTAGAATTACATATTCGCACTTTACATGTGCAAACAGCCCAAGAAATAGGTAAAGTGGAAGATATTTATCAAGAGATTATAAGGTCAGAGGCCATGGAAACATTCAAATCTCTGGTTGAAACAAATTTTACTTTTAATGGTAAAGATTATAAAATTGAGACGAAATCAGACCCTTTTAATTTAACGCATTTACATGAGTTAATCAATCGTTTTCAGGATGAACGATTCTTGTTGGAAGACGCTTACAAGAGGGAAGCAGAAGCGAAGAAAGAAATGACGGGTATCATCCAAGAAACCCGTAACTTGTACAAATAAACTCCTTTCAATACCCACAAATTTTATATACTTCTTTGAACTCTTTTAGTCCATGAAAAAGATGTGGTTATTAGCGACAATCTTATTAGCGCTTCCGTTAGTTTCTGCTGCTGGTCCTTTAGAGTTTATCGGCGGAATCTGGGATAAGATTTTGATGATTGGCGGATTGTCTTTTCTTCAAGGATTCGGTTTAGTTGCGTTTACCAGGATTTTGATTTGGATTTTGACTTTTGCGTTACTTTTCGCCGTGGCTGCAGTATTGGGCAGAAGGAAAGACGGCACTCCACTTTTTAGCCGCAGCCAGGCCATGATGGTGGGAGCAGTTCTTGCAACTATTTCCGCAGTCTTCCTTCCTGCTACAGCGATTTTAGCAGTAGGAGCAGGTTGGGCAACCGCAGTTGGATTGATACTGATAGGTGCTCCTGTTGTTGGATTATTCTATGTGTTATGGAATATTCCTAGTGACAAAGATGGAAAGTCATTACCTGATACTAAAGGAACAGTATTGCTGAAATTGCTTATCTCCATGCTCTTATTCTGGATCTTAAGCGCGATGAATTCTTCTCTGGTGAATGAACGCGGCGTGGATATCGGTCAGGCTTCTGTGGCAGGAACCATGGCTAATTTCATCGCCTGGGCTTTGTATATTGCGAGTATCATGATCATCTATTATATCATCAAGTTTTTCTTCACTTCCTCTGAGGGCGCTGAAGAAGCGGACAAGAAGTGGAAAGAAAGCGGCGCAGCGTTAGGGAAATGGATCGGTAAAAAAGCTGATGCGCAGAAGGCGAAGGAAGAGATGGATAGGCGGGAGCAAGGAGTTAAAGAGCCAAAGTCGTATTTGATCAACGCTGTCGATGCCGGCGAGGGATTGCTTGCTGTTCTTTACCGCAGTGCGCGAACCCCGGAAGAACGAAAAGTTGCCGTAGATAAGGCGGAAAAGCATCTACGTCTTCTTAAAAAGAATTTGAAGAAGGCAGTCCGCAGTTTACGATATCTGCGGCGGAAAGAAAAAGGAGATATCTATGAATTTTTTGATAGCGCATATTCTCAGGCCGGGGTAGCTCTTTCAGCAGCAAGGAATATTTCTTTACCTAAGCCTACTTCAGAAAATTGGGAAAACGGATTGGCGGCAATACGTGGTCAAGTAAAGGGTCGAATACGACCTACCTGCGGGAACATCATGAAACATCTAGATGCTTTCGTGGAACATCAGCAAACGCAGTTGTCACAAATTGAAGCATCGCAGAGAGTAGGACAGCAGGCGGAGCAGCAGGAACAACAGGAAGCGGCTAGAGAATTAGCTGGAAGAAAATTAGAGGGACAAAGATTAGAAGGCAGAACATTGGGCAGAAGAACGCGTTTAGAGCCCAGAGGCGCAGTGAGAAAAACCAGGCCTCAGAAGAAATAGATAAGTTATGCTTCTTCTTCGATGACCATCTTATTTTCTGGGAACGAAAAGTCCGGGATCGCTCTCTTCAGCTCTCTTTGGTAAGATAATATATCGTTGGAAATGAGCCAAGGCATTTTTTATTCGAGGAATATTTTCCTGTTGTATATCTTGCTCGTGGTAGCCTTTCTTAAACAGCCCATACACGCCGCCGATATCGGCAACTATCTTTTCGTCCAGGCCGTAAAAAGTAAGGTCCCAATTATTCTTAAGGATTTTTTCTAATTCCCGTAAACAACCTAATTCTCGTAAGGCTTCGGTTTCCTGCCGCGCTCGGGTGTGAATATTAACTAATTCATTCTCTGATTGAAGATATCCGATGTGAATAGCCTTTTTAGATGACCATAACATCCATGGTTTTATCATGCTTATGGTAAGTCCGGGCTCGCCTTCCAGTTTCTTGGCATAGAATTCTCGTAACCTAGGTGTCAATGGATCGGTATCTTGCCGCAACTTTCCCAGGTAATCAACGAGGTTATCGACCCGGCCATCATCATGGTATTCCTGGCGCAAGCTTAAGGGTACGGTAATACCAAGTACTTCTAGTGGGGTATGTAAGCGGGACATAAGCTAAAAAAATAGGGGGATTATTTATAATAGTTTCTTAAATAATCACTAAGAAGTGAAGAATTATTGTACTTTCACTTTCTGGCCTAAAGATTGTCCTGGCAAGCCTTTTTCAGCAAATTGCGCTTTGACGCTGCCGGTTCTTCCATGCAGGCCAGTAATCTTTCCTTTGATTTCTTTTCCGGAAGGAGAAATCCAGGTTACAGATTTACCTACTACTTTAGCTGCGGCATCCGCAGAATCAGCTACTTTAAGCACCATCTGTTTTTCATGAACATGATGCCTTCCCATCCTGAAATGTACGACTGTGGCTTCCATGAGCGATTGGGAATGGCGGATATTTATAAGGTTTTTGCCTAAAGAATAGTGGTTTGGATGCCTTTTATATGTTCAAAGTCATTATCACAAGAGATCAGATGGTAATTCTTTTCCAAGCACATTCCTGCTATCAAGATATCCATTTTGTTTACTAACCTCCCTACCTTCCGAAGATGTTTTTCAATAACTGAACTATGCAATGCGCTTTCTTTTGAAAAGTCTATCACCGAAACTAATTTAAAAAATCTCTCTATTTTTTCGATTTCTTTTTCTTTCATTCCAACAAGAAGCTCATGAATAGTGAAGACAGTAATTACTATGGGTTCATCTTTAGTAATACTTTGAATTTTCTTTCCTTTATCAGTTGCGTAAAGAACTTCAATTACTGCGCTAGTGTCCAAACAATAGCTTGTGGCGTTTTTCGGCATCTTTAGAAAATGTTTCTCTCCATTTTGTGAGGCTTTCTCGTGTTTCTTTAGCATCTCCGGCTAGGAGACCAAAAAAAGTATCTATATTACATTTTTGTTCTCCGATACGCAAGAGAACATCGCTAAAGCTTTCTCCATCTTTTTTAAGATCTTTAAGCGATTCGTACGCATCTTCGGTAACGGTAATTGTTTTTGTTGCCATGTTTATGTTTATGTTTAAACATATATTTAAACATTCCTATGTTTTTTAGTAACTTGCAAGGGACCATATTTCTAAGGATGCGCCCGTCAAAAGAATCGGTAATGCATATATTGATGAACTGATTAGATGGAGAACTGAGGGAGAGGTTAAAAATCTTGAACTTCAATATTGTTATGATGTCCCTAAAGACATGATTTGTATTGAAGGGTATAAGACTTATTGCAATAGTAATAGTTACGATACCTTTTGCCGAAATCTAAATCGTAACCAAAAGTAAATGTTGTCTTTGAGTATCCAAATAGTTAAAAATAATCAGCCAGTCATCTTCTCATGACCAAAGGCCAAGTCGTCTCGGGAGATTTTTCTAAGATCATCGTCAGAGTGAAAGCCGATGCCTCGCTGGAAATAGGCGAGTTAGCGGTGATCGATAACCGACAGGAAAAGTTCATCCTGCAGGTGTATGATTTACTGTATGGCAGCCAGATCTCCCAGCAGAATTTAGAGATGGTGGCGGGCATGAATTTAGAGGAAGGAAGTTTCTCTATTATGGATGAGAAGCTGCGCAACTATCAGCTAGCTTTACTCAAACCGATTTTGACTTTAGCGAACGGCAGCAAGATGTGCAAAAAACTTCCGCCATTTTTCTCGACAGTACGTGAAATTAAAAAAGAAGATCTGTCATTCATCACTAAACCGTTGCATCCTATGTTCTTGGGAAAACTGCGCAGCGGCAGCAGGGAAATGGATTTTGATATCCTTCTGCCGGGAAAAGATGTACTCAGCCATCATGTCTTGATTCCGGCTTCAACGGGAAAGGGAAAATCTAATTTGATGAGTTGTATTCTCTGGGATGTTCTGGAGAAGGATTATGCCGGGATGTTAGTTCTAGATCCGCATGACGAATATTATGGACGAACGGGATTAGGTTTGAAAGATCATCCCGCCGCCGCTAGGGTAAGTTATTATACACCTATAAAACCGCCGGCTGGCGCGAGAACGTTGAAGATCAATATCAATAAACTCAAACCGGACCATTTTCAAGGCGCTACCGGATTGACTGATCCGCAGCGGCAATGTTTATTGGTGTATTACAAGAAATTCGGCAGCAACTGGATTGTCAGCGTGCTGAAAGAAGAGCGGATTGAGAATGTGCGTTTCCATGAAGATACCATCGCGGTAGTGAAAAGAAAATTGATCTCTTTGCTGGGATTGGATTTTGATCAAGGACAGTTGTCCTGCCAGGGAATTTTTGATACCGTCGCTGGCGAGAATACTATTGCAGACATTTGTCAGGATTTAGAGCAGGGAAAAATGGTGATCATCGATACCAGTTATTTCTCCGGAGCTTTAGAAATATTGCTGGGCAGTCTAGTCACCAACGAAATTTTTGAGCGGTACAAATATTACAAGCGAATAGGGCAGCTGGAGTACAAACCTGTCGTTTCAGTAGTCCTAGAAGAAGCATTACGGGTGTTGGGAAAAAATGTCTTAGAGCAAGGCAGTAATATCTTTGATACTATCGCGCGTGAGGGAAGAAAGTTTAAGGTGGGCTTGATTGCCATCACCCAGCTGCCTTCGGAAATTCCTAAGCCGGTGTTAGCGAACATGAATACTAAAATAATTCTAGGGATAGAGATGGGTTCGGAGCGGCAGGCGGTGATTGAATCATCACCGCAGGATCTGTCGCAGGATAGCAGGAACATCGCTTCGCTGGATAAAGGAGAAGCTCTGGTCAGTTCGATCTTTACGCGATTTGCGGTGCCGGTGAAAGTTCCGTTGTTTTCGGAATTTGTGAAACGGAGTAGGAAGGAAAATGTTAGTCAAGAGTTTGTGGGATTTGAATAAATTTTTTTATGCATAAAACAAAGCATATCTTTCAAAATCAGGTTCTAATGGAATTCTTACTCGATAAAGAAGTGCTTTAATCTTATAATTTGAATACTTTTCTAATTTTCTTCCGGGCAGAATGAGAACATTTTCCTTCCTACTCCATCAACCTGTACAACCCCAACATTTTCTAATGCTTGACCTAGTTCTTGTGCGAATTTTTTAGGATTTTCTTGGTACAGTCCTAGTTTTATTGCAGGAATTTCCATTTTTACTTTAGAAAGTAATCACTTTAAAAATATTCACTACCATAATTATATAAACCATCTTTCTTTACTTCTGCAAATGAAACACAGCCTCACCATGACATTTATTCTGCTGGGTACTTTTCTTCTGGCTCAATTCATCGGCATCGCTATTTTGTACCAGTACATTGATCCGCTCAAAAGCGCAGAAACGGGAAAGATAGAATTCAAGGATTTACCGATAGGAGAACGTCCCCCGGTCGAGGAAAAGACTTCCTTTCTTCCGATCATTATCGCTATCTTGCTAGGTACCGGATTATTATTGTTATTGATGAAGTATAATCTTATTTGGATATGGAAGACCTGGTTTTTACTGGCGGCATTTTTTGCCCTGACTATCGCCTGGGATGCTTTTCTGCCGACGATTTTGGCATTTATTTTAGCATTCATCTTTGCGGTGTGGAAAGTTTTCCGACCGAATGTTTTTGTGCACAATATCACGGAATTGTTTATCTATGGCGGACTGGCAGCGATTTTTGTTCCTCTCTTCAATTTGTTTTCCGTAATTGTTTTACTTTTGCTAATCTCTGTCTATGATGCCTATGCGGTATGGAAGTCCAAGCACATGATCACCTTAGCCAAGTCGCAGGCGAAAGCGAAAATCTTTGCTGGCTTGATGCTGCCGTACAAGCTAGGCGGGATGGGAAAACCAAAAGCAGGAATGAAAATGAAAAAAGTAAGAATCGCGATTCTGGGCGGCGGCGATATAGGATTTCCCTTGATCTTTGCCGGAGTTATTCTGAAAGAGATGGGATTATGGCAGAGTTTAGTAATTCCGTTTGGCGCATTGTTAGGTTTAGCAGTTTTGTTATGGAATGGTAAAGAGAATAAATTTTATCCGGCCATGCCTTTTATCTCGGCAGGATGTTTTATTGCGCTGGGAGTAGTGTGGGGAATTGGATTGTTGTTGTAGAAAGAACAAAAATTTAAATAATGCTTTACAGTTTTAAAATCACATGAAACCCTGCGTCTTTTGCGATAAAGAGAAATCTGCTGAAAGGACATTCTATGAATCTGAGAATTTCTTTGCCATGCCAACTATTGGCCAGATTTCAGATGGGGGACATTCTCTGGTCATTCCTAAATATCATGCTGCCTGTCTCGGTGAAATGGGTTTAGATATGGTTAAGGAGTTTGATCAAGTGAAGGCAGAAGTCCAAAGTGCTGTTGAACGGGAATATGGGAAGAGTGTCGCTTTTGAGCATGGGATAATCGGCCAATCAGTTCCGCATGCGCATCTGCAGATACTTCCTTCTAATACAGACATATTTTCTACTCTTCAGCATAGATATCCATTTTATAAAAAGCTAGATTCTCTGGAACAGCTCAGAGAGATCTATCAGAATAGGCGAGTCTATCTCTATTATGAAAACCAACAGAGAGAGATGTTTGTTTTCTATATGGATGCCACCCCTCAATATTTGCGGCTGGTAGCAGCGCAAGAGATGGGCCGTACTCCTCGCGGTGATTGGAAAGCCTGGCGCAGCGATCCTGATTGCGCTAAGATTGATGACCTGTTGGTGGAAGAGACGGTAGAACGTTTAGGACGATTGCTGAAGAAATGAATTAATGATCCTTATTCTCATGAGAAAAAGGCTTAGAAATAATAAATTCTAACAGCTACCAGCCACCAGGATAGGAATATGGTTCCTGCGGACCGCCCCTACCCTTATTCATTTCACGATTAAGACAGTCTTGATTAATTATTTTTGCACATAACTCACTCAAGTCAATTGAATTAGTATGGCTTCCCATCCTTCCGACTTCTAAATCTTCTTTTAAAACCTGCAGTACTAATTCATATTGATTTTGACTGGTTGGCCGAAAAGAAAGCCGGAATTGGTATTGAGAGAGCTCTGTTAGGCCAGCTCTAAACTTGTAACTAGGAGTAGGGCCGCACACCACCTCTGGATAAGATTCGTACTCTGCTTCTACATTATTGGTTACATAACTAGCTAGGCCTTTATTTAAACTTCTAACTAGTTTTACCATGTCTTTTTTTTTCTTAAAGTCGTAGTTTGTCATTTTTCTTGATTTAGGTGCGCAATCAATCAAATCCTTTGACCGGAGAATGAATGGTATTATTACTAGGGCTGATGGCCAATCCGTCGTGAGCAGCGATGGTTTGCACTCCGGTAATGCGTTGAATTTCCCGCGCTTGCACCAGAGGATCTGCTTTCAGCATCTGTAATCCGAAGTGGGTGAGGATAGCCATTTTAGGCCTTACATGGGAGATGATCTGCACCGCGGCATTGACATCTAGATTCATACCGGTGCCGCTTTCTCCCGGATAGGGAACGTTCAAGATCAACAGATCTGTTCCCAGCAATTCATCCAATAATTTAGGCGTTACCTGAGTATCTCCAGTGTAAGCGACAGTAACTTTAGGACAGAAGAATTTGAATCCCACGGCAGAGGAGTCAGTATGCTCGGCAGAGAGGGCATGGATCTCCACCAATTCAACCCCCACTTTGTGATTTTTTTCGACCGGAATTATTTTTTCTACTAAACTTTGATGATATTTAGTCAAGAAAGGATGATGCTTGTCAGAGCCTTGCAAGACGGATTTGCTGGCCATGATGATGCCTCGATGTTCGATCCCGCCGTGAGTCATGGCATCGACAACGGCATTTAAGTCATTGCAATGATTGACATGATTATGGGAAACGAGAACTGCGGTAGTATTATGAAGATTTATGCCGTATTCTTTGGCTTTATTTAACGCTCCTGGACCGGGATCGAGGTGGAACTGTAAATCGCCGACTTGAAGAACGATGCCGCCGGAAGAGCGCATCTGCTTGCTGACCACTGCGGTACTTCCTGCCGTGCCTAAGAAAATGATCCTTGTCATAAACCCACCCTTAGTGCTCGGTGAGTTTTCGCTTAATAAAGATTGTTATGCTCAAAAGGTTATAAGGATTTTTTTAATAGAAATGTATTTATATTATATCCAAAAATAAGTTGTTATGAAAAAAACATTAGCGATGGTGTGCACTTCTTTGTCTATGGGTTGTTCAAGTCCAGCTACCTCATTGACTGCAGAGAATACCAATACTGTTGATTTATCTATCCTCAACGGCTATAAAGCGTCATATAAGAATTTTCAATCTGTTGGAGCGCTGGTCTACGATAAGGGATTTTCAGGTGTTTGTACAGCTTCTATGCTTAGAAAAGATTTAGCGGTAACTGCTGCCCATTGCCTTACCGGTGATCATAAAGGAGAGGAACGCCGTTTGCTCTATGGATGCGATGAACTGTTTGCCAAAGAAAGCGAGAACTGTCTTTACCCCATCGTCGCTGATGCGGTGCATCCATCATTTGATGATAAGCTGGAAACCGAAAATCGTCATGATTATGCCTTGCTGCTTTTAGATAGGTATACAGATGCTACACCTATAGATATATTGCCTAAGAGCGCATATGAAGAGACTATAAAAGTAGGCAATATCGTAACCATCGCAGGATATGGCGCCTATATCCGGGATTCGGTAGGTGCGATAAATGCTTATGGCATTTTGTACGCTGCCGATGCACCGATCACCGGCTTCCATAATGAAGCTGAAATAATCGTTGGTGAGAAAGATTCGGCTAAAGGCAATGCCTGTCGTGGCGATTCTGGCGGGCCTATCTACGTGTATTCCCATGGTAAAGTGCAGCTTACTGGAGTTGCTTCCAGAATTCCAGAAAAAGTTGATGGCTCTTATCAATGCGGATATGGCATTATCTACGGCCTCCCCGGTTTAGAGCAAGAATGGATCGACTCAACATATGCCTCGTTGAGAGAAAAATATCCGATCAAGGATCAAGGAAATTCCATGAATGCTCAAAAAGATGTATCTTCTGAAAAAGATATCGCAACCGGTGGTTTTAGCTGTGGGATTTCGAATAATTATAATAATCAAAATGCTAAAAATCTTATCTCTATCTTGCTGTTAGCAGGATTTGCGTTGCGGAGGAAAAGTAAGCAGGTATGATCTCTCATCTTTCCCGCTCTCCAGTCGTTTCTTTTCAAGAAGGGATTGATGTCGTCGCAAGACGAATTTTTACGTATTCTCATTCAGCTCCTTACATTGCGACTATCCGCGGCATCTCCGGGGTAGGCAAATCTCATTTTGGTCGGGAAGTGTTAGGAAAATTGGGATTTTCTCAGCGAGGACTTTTTACCAAGCCGCATGACTTAAGCAGAGAGCAATATGCCCGGGACACTTTCAAGTATATTCTTCTGGAAATTGATGAGATAGATAATGCGTATGATATGATTATTGAACGCAAAACCAAAGATCTCTTTTGCAAAGTTCCTGATCATCGCATCATGGTAGTGTATGATTTGGGGAGAATGTTGGATTCTAGAATAACACTTCCTAGACTTTTCAGTTTTTTTGATTTAGTAGTAGAAAATAAAAAGCATCCGAATTATCGATAATTTTCTTAGCTCTTTCATAACCTTTAAAAAAGAACTTCTTACTCTCTATTCATGTCTAATAATAACAGCAATTACCAGCCTATTTTTATCCTACCGGAAGATACCAAAAGAACTACCGGCAGAGAAGCGCAGAGAAACAACATTGCCGCTGCCAAAGCAGTAGCGCAGACCGTACGAACTACTTTAGGTCCGAAAGGGATGGACAAGATGATTGTGGATGCCGCAGGCGATGTCATTGTCACTAATGATGGAGTAACCATCCTCGAAGAAATGCAGATCGAACATCCTGCGGCGAAAATGATAGTAGAGGTTGCTAAAACTCAGGAAAATATTGTGGGTGACGGCACGACTACCGCAGTAGTCCTCGCTGGCGAATTGTTGAAGAAAGCAGAAGATCTGCTGGATCAGGAAATTCATCCTACTGTCCTTGCGAGAGGATATCGCTTAGCGGAAGCGCAGGCGCAGAAAATATTGCAGAGCTTAGGTGAAAAAGTATCTCTGGATAAAGAAGAGCTGCTCAAAAATATCGCTATCACCGCCATGACAGGGAAAGGCGCAGAATCAAATAAAGATATTTTAGCGGAATTGATTTTGCAGGCCGTCAAGACAGTAGCGGACAAAGGCAGGATCCAGCTGGAAGATATCAAAGTAGAGATTATCGTCGGCGAAAGTGTGGAAAAGAGTGAGTTAGTGCGCGGGATTGTCTTAGATAAAGAGCGTGTGCATGCGGCCATGCCCGAGCAAGTAGAGAATGCTAAAGTAGCTTTGCTCGATGCTTCATTGGAAATAAAAAATACCGAAATTGATGCTAAAATCCAGATCACTGATCCGATGCAGTTAAACTTATTTTTAGAACAGGAAGAAAAAACGTTACGCAGCATGGTGGAAACGATTGCCGCAACCGGAGCAACAGTATTGTTCTGCCAGAAAGGCATCGATGACTTAGCCCAGCATTTTTTGGCCAAGAAAAAGATTTTAGCGGTGCGCCGGGTCAAGAAAAGCGATATGGAAACCTTATCTCGAGCGACCGGAGCAAAAATTGTCAGCAATTGGAAGGAATTGAACATCGGCGATCTCGGGACTGCGGGTGTAGTCCGAGAAGAGAAAGTCGGCCAGGAAGAAATGATCTTGGTAGAAAAATGCCAGAATGCTAAAGCGGTTACTCTTTTAGTACGAGGCGGAACCACTCATGTGGCTGAGGAGATTAAACGCGCCATCACTGATGCATTAGGCGATATTGCCGCTGCTTTGAAAGACGGCGCAGTGGTGGCCGGCGCAGGAGCGGTGGAAATTGAATTAGCCAAAGAATTGCGCAAGTATGCCGGCACCTTACGAGGAAGAGAACAATTAGCGGTGCAAGCATTTGCCGAAGCCATGGAAGTCATCCCCAGAACTTTAGCGGAAAATGCGGGATTAGATCCTATCGATATGTTGACCCAGCTGCGCTCTGCTCACGATAATGGACAAACGAAAGCTGGAGTGAATGTCTTTACCGGCGGCATCATGGATGCCTGGGCAGAAGGAGTTATTGAACCATTGAAAGTTAAAACTCTGGCTCTGAGCAGCGCGGCAGAAGTGGCAGAGATGATCCTGCGTATTGATGATGTGATCATGGGCAAGAAGCAGGAGATGCCGAGAGGAAATATGGATATGGGGATGTGATCATTATTCCTCCAAAACCTTTTTAACTCCCTTCTTTATTCTTTTTCTATGAGACTTCATAATGCAATATCTCTGTTTCATCTACTGATATTGCCGTTGGTGATCTATCTCATATTGCAGGATACTGCTTTCTTTACCTTGCTGGCAGGTTCGCTGCTGCTGTTTTCCGTCTTGATGGACGTCACCAGCAGTCTGGCGAGGGGAGAAAGGAAAGTGACTTCTTTTCTGCATCCTTTTTCTGATAAGATTGTGGTCTTAACTTTGCTGCTGGTCTTTGTTCTGCAAGGTAAATTCTCCGCTTTTATCTTGGGCATATTTTTGCTGCGGGACATCATGGTCATTTATGTCAGGATCATCGCTTCCCGCGATGATGCGGTGATACGCGGGGAGTCATATGGTAAATCAATCACCGTCCTGCAGTTCCTGCTGGTCTTCATGATCCTAGGAAGGACCGTTTTTCTGGCCTTGGAAAGGCCATTGCAATTGCTTATTCTTCTGCTCACCTTGACTGCGTTAGCTTTAGGGGTTATTTCGATAGCCCATTATAGTTATATCTATGCGAAAGGATTGTATACCCGAAGAAAATCAGGAAAGCTCGTGGAAAAAGAGCCGATGGTAGTGTTTGCCAATAAAAAATCAGGCGGATATCGGGATAAATATAGGCGCCATCTGCTCAGAATGTTTGCAAGACGAAGAAATGCCCCTATCTATTATCTCTCGGGAAAGAATATTTTCAGGAATGTCAACGCTAAGATTAAGAAAGTGCAAAATGTGATTATCGCCGGTGGTGACGGCACGTTTGAAGCCGCGCTGAACAGTAAGCCTTTACAGGACAAGAATCTCGGTTTTTTCCCTCTGGGAGCGGGGAATGCCTTTTATTCCTATTTTTACAGAGGAAAGCGTTTTGAGTATCTGCGCTCACGATTTAAGTTTCATGAAGCGCCTCTGGACGTTTTAGAATTAGAATGGGAAGGGGGCAAGCGCAATACTCTTTTCTTGAGCTTAGGCATGGATGGAGAAGTAGTTCACGCGATCACCCAGAGAGAGAAACATTCTTTTTCTAGTTATTTTTCTGCCGGAGCAAAGGTTGCTTTTGGAAAACCATTACATTACGACTTAGTGTGTTCTGTGGACGGAAAAAAATATCATTGGGACAACTGCATCAATCTTATCCTTGGAAAAGTACCGTACATAGGCTTTGGGATGCGCTCTCTGTTAGGGAATATGGATAAGGATGATGGCTTCATTTTAGGGATGGCCTGTGTGAATACCCATTCACCTTTTTTTAACAAAGCTTTACGCTTATGGGCGATTTTCTTGACTCAGTTAGGATTGGCTAAAGCGCCGCTGATTCCTCTGAAGGGAAAGGAGTTTATGGTCGAGAGCAGCAAGCCTTTTCCCTTGCAAGCCGGCGGAGAGTTTTTAGGCTATACCAAATGGATCAAAGTTAGTGTAGCTAGGAAACAGAAAGTATTGATGATATAGAGATATTAAGACCAAACCTTTAAAAATAGTCTTCTTTTTGAGACTATATCACTATTGTGAGGGATTCATTATGTCAGATAAAATCTTGATACCGACCTTTGTCGAAGCAGAACCATTTGAGAAATTAGAAGTAAATGGTGTTGAAAAAGCACT
>JAUYPX010000014.1 GCA_030697505.1 Nanobdellota archaeon
TCTTCAGGGAATATGTGTTCTAAAACCATGGTGCCTCTTTTTCTAAGAACTAAAGTTTTTACATTTATATAGTTTGCTGTGGATAATCAATTTAAAACATAATTCTTTTAAAGAGAAAAAGGAAATGAGTCTTAATAACGAAAAATGAATCTCAAAAATCAACTTAAAACCGTACTTTTGCTAGGAGGATTGACAGGATTATTGCTTCTTATCGGGGGATTAGCTGGAGGAAGAACGGGGTTGACCATAGCTCTTATCTTTGCCGGAGGGATGAACTTTGTATCCTACTGGTGGTCAGATAAAATAGTATTATGGATGTATCGAGCCAAGGAAGCAGAGAAAAAAACATACGCCAAACTATATTCGATGGTTAAAGAAATCGCCGGTAAAGCACATCTTCCCATGCCCAAAGTGTATATCATTGACACGCCGCAGAGCAATGCGTTCGCTACCGGAAGAAATCCAGAGCATGCCGCAGTCGCAGTAACGACGGGAATCCTGCAGCTTCTTGATGAAAAAGAATTACGGGCTGTTTTATCCCATGAACTGGGACATGTAAAGAACAGAGACATCCTTATCTCTACCGTGGCAGCGACGATTGCCGGAGTCATTTCCTATATCGCCATGATGGCGCGCTGGGCCGCGATCTTCGGCGGCATGAACAGAGACAATGAAAATCAAGGTAGTGGAAATGTCCTGGAGCTATTACTATTGGCAATTATCGCTCCCATTATGGCTATGATCATCCAATTAGCGATTACCCGATCAAGAGAATATTTAGCTGATGAGACTGGCGCGCATCTCAGTAAAGATCCTCTGGCACTTGCTTCAGCATTGCAGAAGATCGAAAAGAGCGTGCACAATCACCCTTTTGCCAGGATGGGAAAGACGGAAGCGACGGCGCATCTGTTTATTTCCAATCCGTTAAAAGCGAGTGCCTTTCTGGAGTTGTTCAGTACCCATCCTTCCACCGAGAACAGAGTGAAAAGATTGAAAGAGATGAAAGTGTGATGAAGAAATCCTTATACGCAGGAATTTTATCTATATTCAGCTTCGGCTGCGCTTCACAAACTACTTTTCTGGAATATCCTGTTAGTGTTGATAAAGTAAAAGCAATATACATACAACAGAGCGATGGCGACTGTTACCTTAAAGCGCCGCAGGAAGATAATACTGAATTACGCATTTATGATCAGTATTGTGATTCTATCGCCGATAGCGCGGCAGAAGCTTCAAGGCAGGAAAGTTTCTATTCTTTCAAGGATCGAAAAGATTTAGATACAGAAACCCAGCGATATCTTGATGCCTTGCTGCAAGCAGCAGCAGAAGAAATAAAACAGGAAAAGGATATCAAAATCAAATTTCACTACCCTCATGAAACTCTCTTCTAGACTGTTTCCTGCTCTTGTTTCTATGATAGTGAGTAGTGGTTGTGTTGAACAATTCCCGCCTCCGGTTTCGCCGCCTTATCCTTTTGAGATCAAGGGGTATTCAATTTTTATTGATGAGCAACCTGGAGACTATGATGTGATAACCATCGGCGATCGTACTTACTGTTATTTCACTAAGAAGATGGATGATGAAGATGATCTCTTCATCGAAGATAAAGGTTGCGACCTGCACAGCGATAGAGTAGTATTATTTTCAAGGTATAATATTATTTTAAGGTATGATACTCAAACACTTCCTCAAGAAACAAGATCCTATTTAGATTATATTTTGCAAAATCATAAAAAGCACATCTTCAAAGATGATGCTATAGTTTTTTAAGCTCTTCCAGGCTTTTGTTAAAATATTCTTTCTTTTCAGAAATAGCGGATGGACTCCCGCCGCCGTGCCAGGTAAATCGAGGACGTAATTGCACCGGAAAGATCCGTTCATTAGCATCGTCAAAGATGACCGCTGCTCCTTTTACTCTTGGCAGATGATCTAGTTCTTGCTCTAATCCCTGGCGCATATAACTCTGAGTCAATTGGCTTAAGGCTTCAACATCCAGTCTAGCGGTAAGACGATGAGCAATAACAATATCAGATTGAGTCATCACATCAGTATGTATTTTTCCAGGCTGCTGAGAAGCAAGGATGAGAGAGATGCCCGGTTGGCGGCCTTCCCGAAGGATAGTGATCAGTGCTTCAGTAGCCGCAGTTTTCCCGTCTTTAGGCAAGAGTTCATGCGCTTCATCAAGAGCGATCCACACTAACGGCTCTTCCATTTTTTCTTCGGTCTGTTTGGTGAAATAATGCATGGCCGCATCCACACTTTTGAACTCCTCAGTTTTTCTCGCCAGCATACGCTGATTGAATAAATTACGGCAGATAAGACCTACCACCAAGGCTTTGATTTCCCAGCCGGAAGCCATGGTAGCATAAGGACTGACATCTAAAACTGTAACTTGCCCAGGAGCGATTATATCTTTCAAAGGTGTACCTTCTTTAGAGAAAATTTCCCATCCCTTCGCTTTTTCAAATTGGTTGGCGACCACGCTTTTTACTACTTTATCGCTTTCCGTATCTTTTTTTACCAAGTCGATGAGCAGATCTAGATCATAGCTCTCTTCTTTCTTGGATAAGTCTTGCACTATTTTGGTGATAAGTACGCCCTCCGCAGAATTTGGATCGAGATTAAAAGCGGTGCACCAGTCGTGAGGACCGACATCCAAAGGCCGTAAGGAAAAAGGAAAGTCAGTAGGGATTCCTTCGTTTTTATATTCATAATAAAATCCGGTAGGAGTATAGATTTTTACATCCAATCCTCGAGGCTCGATCTTCCAATCTTTGAGTATCTCTGCATCTTGAAAGTTGGGATATTTCATGGTCCAATAAATGCCCATGGTGTCGAGCAGAACGATAGAAAGGTTTTGTTTGATTTCTAATGGTAAATCAGTCAAGCCTTCCGCGACCATGCCCATGGTGTAGGAGTTGTGTGAAATAATATTATTAGCAATAAAGTTGTGAGTTTCTGGAATTGTTAAGTCATAAACCCATCCTTTATATTTTATTTTCTTAATTTCTTCAATTTTATCTTCCTTAACTATATTTTCTTCAAAAATCATAACTGTTTCTGTTTCTCTGATTAAACTTGCTTTTTTCCAAAGAACTTGGCATAATCCTTTATTTTCAACAGTAATGGGAACGAGAAGGGGATGTTCCTTGGTGATAATGATTTCTTTTCCAGAAGTAGTTGTTATTTTAATTAGATCTTCCTCAATAAATTTCCTATAAATTGCCAAAATTGGCTTTTCTACAACTCCCAAATGACCATTAATGGAAATAACTTTTACTATTTTTTGCGGTCTTAATAACTCTTCTTTTTCTGTTTTATTTATTATCAGAGAATCTTTTTCTAAATCCTCATAAATTTCTTTAATATTCTTTGTCGAACCATCACTTAAGCTTATTTTTGTAAAATCTAACACACATTTTCCGCTCCCGCGTTTACCAACAATAAATGCAACATGAGCACTGGCTATATCCATCAACACGGGATTGGATAAAGAAGTGGATTGTCCCATCTGGATGTACTGTTTTCCCAGAAAGACTGTTCCTTGTTTGCCGTACTTCTCTACATCCTTTTTAGAACGGCCGATAATGACATCAAACACCATGCTTATGAAGAAAGGAAAGAAGGATAAAAAGGTTGCGGTGGTTTAATGAGAAAGAAAAATAAAGATAAAAAGTAAAATTAATGAAAAAAAATAAATTCTTACAATTCCGCTTCCACTAACACGCTTACTTTAGGATTTTCAGTCGCTTTGGATGCTGTTCCAACAATATGAGTGATACCGTATCGTTCAGCAAGTCTTACCAGTTCAGTATCAACTTCTCCATCCAGCGCGATGGCGTAAATGCCGCCGTTGAGGCTTTTGACGGTTGAGCTTAATTCGCTTAGAGGAACTTTTCCTAAGACGTTGAGCTTCTGGTCAAAGATGCAGGCTCCTTTGGTGCCGAAAAGCGCTTCCAAGGTTTCCTTGAAGATTTTCTTTTCCGCGGGAGTCAAGCGTTTTTCTCTAGCAACTGGAGCTGGAACTGGCGCAGATGGCCTGCTCGGAAATCTTCCTCTGGAATCGCTTCGGGAATCCATGCGGGAATCCCTAGCATCGCTGCGAGGTTCGTTTCTTCGGTAGCCGTTTTGTTCTCTGCCATTATCAACT
This sequence comes from Nanobdellota archaeon, assembly GCA_030697505.1. Classification (GTDB taxonomy): domain Archaea; phylum Nanobdellota; class Nanobdellia; order Woesearchaeales; family GW2011-AR9; genus JACPIL01. The sequence continues at coordinate 4,151 of JAUYPX010000014.1, forward strand.
CTATTAGCATTGAAAGATTTTCGTTCCACCATCCTGTCAGAAGGCTCTTTCAAAGTGCCATCGTTGTTAACACCCAAGTCAAGCTTAGCCTGTCCGGCAGTGATTCTACCTCTCAGAGCTTGATGAATTTCCTTCTTAGCCAGTTCTTCAACTTCTTTTCCATCAGGCGCTTTGGTGACGAAATCAACATCAGCAACTCCTAAGAGTTCACGCACAATCAGATCTCCACCACGGTCGCCGTCAACGAAAACAGTGACAGACTTTATCTTGCTCAAGTCCTTGATGGTCTGCGGGCAAGAAGTTCCATTCATAGAGATAGTGTTCTTGAAACCATGCTTTAACAAGGTCAAGACGTCAGCTCGGCCTTCCACTACGATGAGTTCGTCGCTGGAATCAACGTCCGGTCCGGCAGGAAGCCTTTCCTTACCATATTCTGCAACTTCCATCATGCGCACGGATTGTGCAACCTCATCCGAAAGTTCCTGTGAATCAGGCAGGGTTTCCTGAGTCAATTCTTTCAGTAAAACCTTAGCTCTTTCAATCACGAACTGACGCTTGCTGATACGGATATCTTCAATCTTGTGGACTTCAATCTTAGCGTTGCAAGGGCCGATGCGCTGGATGATCTCCATGGCCGCAGCTATGATCGCGGTTTCGGTCTTATCTAAAGAACTGGGAATGATGATCTCTCCCTTAGTTTTACCGGCGCTGATATTGACGTTTACTTCAATACGGCCGATCTTTCCGCTTCTCTGCAGTTCGCGTAATTCTAGATCGTTTCCTAACAATCCTTCGGTCTGCCCGAAGATCGCTCCGATGACGTCTGGCTTGTCAACCACCCCGTCAATGAAAATTGTTGAATGTACGATGTATTTAGCCGCTACTGGGCTTATTTTTGCCATTTTATTCCTCCGTTATACTGTTAGAAAGAGCTGACTCACTGAGGTATAGCGCCAGGTAAGGTACTGTACATGTGAATGATGATAGTGATGCCAAACTCCCCCTAATGTTTATGATTTTTATTACTTATTAGAAAATAGAACACTATTAACTCATCCTAAATTTACTCGTAATATGTGATGATTGATGATAGTGAATATCTATTTTCTGTAGAAGGTTTAAACCTTCTAAGATGATTTTGAATCGTTTTTCAAAATCCTCTGTTGATAATGAAGCCCGCGCCACTAACGCCTGAGTTCACAGCTTGGCGTAAGCCGTGTGCTCCCACAGGTACTCTCTGTGGCGGGCTATGTTTTTATTTATAGGGTACAGTATATAAATCCTTTGGTAGAAAGTTCGTGGAATAGGGAGATTAAAAGTTATAAGGGTTATAACCTGATTCAGTATAAAAAAAACCCCAGCAAACCTAAAACCGAAGTCCTAAGCCTGCTGAGGAAAGAGGTGGTTTAGAGGTGTTAATGCTACTGCTGAGTAGTGCTTATTTATAAATCTTTGGTAATGAAACTACTCCTTAGTGATTACTGGAACTTTTTTAAAGAAAGGGCTCTTTTTACGACCCATGACTACTTTAACGTATCAAGAACGCTTCAAGACTCTGCAGGGAGTCTTTGATGAGTTCACTAACCGGACTTTATTCGAGCTGCAAAGCCGGGATCACTTCGATGAGCTGGTAAGCCCGCTTCTCATCGGCAAGGAAAGTAATGTTTTTCTGGCTAGCAGCGGTAAGAAGACTGTTATCGTGAAGATCTATCGCGTCCAAAATTGTGACTACAAGCGCATGTTTGAATATATAAAGAAAGATCCACGTTATGAATTCCTGCAAAAGCATCGCCGGCAGATCATTTTGGCCTGGACGCAGCGGGAATATAAGAATCTGTTACGGGCGCAGAAAGCGCAGATACGGGTGCCGGAGCCGATCACTTTCATGAACCATATTTTGGTGGAAGAAATGATCGGTGATGGTGAGCCAGCCCCGATGCTGAAAGACACTAAACCAAAAGAACCCAGAAAGTTCTTTGACCTGATCATTGAGGATATCAAAAAACTATATGATGAAGGGCTTATCCATGGAGACCTGTCACCCTTTAATATCCTTAATTATCATGAGAAACCGTATTTTATCGATTTCTCACAGGCAACTCTGGTGAAAACTCCCAACTCAGAAGAGTTATTGAAACGCGACATCCATAATATTGTGCGATTCTTTTCTAAACTTGGCGTGAGGGAAAACGAAGAGCAACTTTTAAATAAGATTACCCAAAAAGAATAATCATGACTGATAAGAATGAAGACTACGGGGATATTTCTTACGAATTGAAAATCCCGGAAGAGCGAGTGGCAGTACTGATAGGTGCGGGTGGAGAGACTAAAAAAGAGATTGAGCAAGAGACTAAATGCCATTTAGATATCTCCAAAGAAGGAGACGTCAATATTACCGGCGATGATGGATTGATGCTTTTTACCGCCAGAGAGATTGTTCGTGCTATCGCCAGAGGCTTTAACCCAAAACTGGCTATGCTGTTATTGAAACAAGATTATCTGCTGGAAATCATCGACATGAAAGAGATTGCCGGAAAGAACAAAAGCACCATGGAACGTTTGAAAGGCAGAGTCATCGGCACTGGCGGAAAATCAAGAGCAGAGATTGAACGATTGACCGATACGCATATTTCCATTTACGGAAAAACGATCGGAATTTTAGGAGAGATGGGAAGCGTTTCTCTTGCCAGACAAGCAGTGGCGATGTTATTGCAAGGGTCTATGCACAAGACCGTGTTTCAGTTTTTAGAGAAGAAAAAGAAAGAGATTTTGTTTGGGTGAAAATCTTCCGAAAAGTTTAACTCTTGGCTCAGCTCTCACCATAGCTATGATAAAATTTAGGAACGAGTTAGGCAAGAAAAAACAAAAGTTTACTTCTCTTAAGCCTATTGCCAGGGGAAAGGGAACTGAACAGGTCAGTGAACAGATAGATGAAATTCTTTATCAAGATTAATCTTATTTTTTTCTAAAATACATAAACCACTAAAAGAAGATTTACCACAATCTTTAAAAATAATTCATCCTCTTCCAGCCTTATGACCCAAAAGAGCGCAGAAGAACTGGCCAAGAAGCAGCGAGAGATCTCTATCGCCGAATTCTTCGAGAAAAACCGGCATCTGCTAGGCTTTGACAACCCGCGAAGGGCGTTATTGACCGCAGTAAAGGAAGCGGTAGACAACGCTTTAGATGCCTGTGAAGAGGCGCGAATCCTGCCAGAAGTCACCGTAGAGTTGATCGCACTCAGCGAAACTCGCTTCCGGATGATCGTCGAAGACAATGGCCCGGGAATCGTCAAGAAGCAGATCCCTAATATTTTTGCCAGATTATTGTATGGTTCTAAATTTCATAAATTAGCGGCTACCCGGGGACAGCAGGGGATAGGTATTTCGGCCACGGTGTTGTATGGGCAACTGACGACAGGAAAGCCGGCTGCCATTAAATCAAAAACAGCCTCAAATTCCAAAGCTATGGCCATGAAATTGAAAATTGATACCCAAACTAACTTGCCGCAAATCATCGAAGAAGGAGAAACAGAATGGGAAGGAAAAGAGCATGGTACCAGAGTAGAAGTTGATCTGGATGGAAGTTACATCAAAGGCCGGCAATCGGTAGATGAATATCTCAAGGAGACGGCTATCGTCAATCCGCATTGTACTATCATTTATGTTACACCGGAAGCGCAGCAAATTATGTTTGCCCGATCTACCACCGAACTTCCTCCCGAACCAAAAGAGATCAAGCCGCATCCTTACGGAGTGGAACTGGGAAGGCTTATGAAGATGTTGGAAATTACTCCGGCTAAGACCTTACAGCAATTCCTGACGGAAGAATTTGTCCGAGTCGGACCTAATACGGCAAAAGAGATCTGTGAGAATTCCTCTCTGTTACCGAGAACTAATCCTAAGCAAATAACCCGGGATATGGCCGAAAAGTTGTATGAAGGAATTCAGAAAACCAAGATTATCGCTCCTCCTACTGATTGTATTTCCCCCATCGGCGCGGAAGAATTAGAAAGAGGACTTCGTAAAGAAATCAATGCGGAATTTTATTGCTCTACTACCAGGCCGGCAGCAGTATACCGAGGAAATCCTTTTGTGATTGAAGCGGCTCTGGCGTTTGGCGGAGAACAGGACGGGGAGTCAACAGTGCGGATCATGCGCTTTGCTAATCGCGTACCTTTATTGTATCAACAAGGGGCCTGTGCAATTACCAATTCTATCCAAAATACCAGCTGGAAAAACTATGGCTTGCAGCAGAGTAAAAATTCCTTGCCGGTCGGCCCGTGTTCAGTAGTAGTGCATATGAGTTCAGTCTGGGTTCCTTTCACTTCCGAATCTAAAGAAGCCTTAGCGCATTATGAAGAGATCGTCAAAGAAATAAAGTTAGCCTTGCAGGATTGCGGCAGAAAGCTGGCTTCGTTTGTCAACAAAAAAAGACGCATCGGCGAAGAGGCTAAGAAGCGAGGATACATCCAGAAGTATATTCCACATGTTGCCGACGCCCTGAAAGAGATAGTGGGCTTTGATGAGATCAAAAAGAAAGAAATTGAAGATAATTTATATACTATGCTGGAGCAAGTACGCGGTGAATTAGAAGAGATCGATGTGGATAATCCTGATTACGATCCTGAACTGGCCAAAATCGGCCAGGACGAAGAGCAACCAGAAGAACAAACTGAAGAGGAGCCAAAGAAAATGAAGAAAAAAACTAAGGACGCATTTGGCGGTGATGATGAAGATGACGACGTGGATACCGAAGAAGAGCAGGAAACGTTGTTTTGATTGAATTAATTAAAGTTACATAAAAATAATACCATGGCCAAGAAGAAAGAAACAATGGAAGGGAAAGATGTAGTAAAGAAAATAGTAGATATTGCTGATACCATGCAGCAGGAGATCAGAAAATTAAAACAGCCGCAGATAAAGATTCCCTTGCGAGCCTTAAGTAATGTTGAGTACAATGATAAGGAAGGCTATTTCAAATTATTGCCGGGAGTAAAGGAACGAACCTTGACCGCTTCCACCATTAAAACTTTTGCTCAGACTTTAAGAATGATGGCCTTATCAAAACAGTTGGTGCAGAGCGATGACATCGCTACCAAGAGGGAAGCCTATTATGTCAGCAAAAACTGGGGAGAGGCTCGATTTTTAGAACAGCCGGAATCTGATAATGTCATGGATGATATCGAAGCGATGATGACCGTCAACCGGGAACAGATCGGCTTCATTCCGGAAGAGAAAGGCGGCGATGTAGCGGGAGAATTGATCGTTATTGACGTTGATCAGGAAACCGGAAAGGAATTAGAGATCGATTGCACTAAATTTGGTTCAGGCGCGTATTCGGTCCCCAGCTCGGGAGAACATTTACGATTTAAGACCAAAGCAAAATTTATTTTGGCGATCGAAACCAGCGGTATGTTTGAGCGCCTGAACAAACACAAATATTGGAGGAAAGCCAACTGTATTTTAATCTCCATGGGAGGAGTCCCTACCCGAGCTTGCCGGCGATTTATCCGGAAGCTAGCTGATGACCAAAAAATTCCGGTCTATGTTTTTACCGACGGCGATCCGTACGGATTTGGAAATATTTATCGAACCTTAAAAGTTGGTTCAGGAAATGCTGCGCATATCAATGAATACTTCTGCGTCCCGCAGGCGCAGTTTATCGGGGTAACCCCGCAAGATATTATCGATTACAAATTGCCGACGCATCCGCTCAAGGAGATCGACGTGAAGAAGATCAAAGATCTGATCAAAAATGATCCGTTTGTCATCCATCATAAGCCCTGGCAGAAGGCATTGGAGCAGATGGCCAAGATGAAAGTCCGCGCGGAGCAGCAGGCACTGGCGAAGCATGGATTAAATTATGTTATTGATACTTATCTGCCGGAAAAGCTTAAGAATAATAAGACGTGGCTGCCGTAGATGGGGAAATAAAAATGACTTATAATGTTTTTACAGCGTTTACAGACAGACAAAAGGAATTATTTGAAGAAAATTACATGGATCATCTCTATCGCCGTAATGGAGAAATTAATCTTGATGCTTGCCAACTCTCGGCACGAGAAAGATTCTTTGAAGAATTAGAAGCTAATCCGGTGCGCCGTCACGGTCCATCAGTTGTAGAGCAAGAAGTTTTCGAACGTAATGCAGCAAGACGTTATCCTGAACCAAGTCTGGATGAAGCGACTTTGTGGGCTTTAGCCATGACTAAGTCAAATCGCTTGGAGTCCTATGGGATAAAATATGCATTATCCTGCCTAAACCAAAAGGTTCGTGAGCCAAACGATCCGCTGACATATATAGAATTAGAGGAAAATTATCATACCAGGGTCCTTAAGAATGCTCTTGAGGTGGTAGGGTTAGAAATGCGCCTTTTACCTCCACCACCTACCACGCGCTTCCTGTTAAAGTCTATGGTTCGCCTGCCAAAAGCAGTTACCAATACTATGATTTTATGTACAGAGGTAGCTGGAGTGGGCGCTTTTAGCATGCTTAGGGATAAAGCACATGAACTATTTGACGATCAGCCAGAACCATTACAACGCTTAGATGAATGGTTTCAACAAATTTTAGTGGATGAAGTTTGCCACGTAAATTATGCACGAAGCCAGCTAGGCCCAATCCGGTTAAAGATTGCACAAGCAATGTTACCCGCGGTTGCCCATGGTTTCATCAATGACATGCCGGAATACAAATTGCTTTTCGGCGAGAAGCTCATGGACAGAATCCTAGCTGCTGATGTGGCTAGTGTGGTAGCTGATTACAATGATAAATTTTTACCCGCTTATAATTAAAAATGAGAAAAATATTCCAATCAGTGGGATTATTGATGTTGTTTTTACTTTTAGCATCGTGCGGAGATTCAACCATGAAAAACAAGACAGCAGTCTTTGAGACTAATCTTGGAACATTTGAGCTGGAGTTGTTTGAAAGCCAGATGCCCATCACGACAAAGAATTTTATCGATCTGGCTGAGAAAGGATATTATGATGATACCAAGTTCCATCGAGTGATTGAGAACTTTATGATTCAAGGCGGAGACCCTTTATCCAAAGATAATTCCAAGAAAGCACGCTGGGGAACCGGCGATCCTGGTTATAAAATCAAAGATGAGTTCGCTAAAGGATTAAGCAATGTTCGCGGTACAATAGCCATGGCCAATGCAGGGCCGAACACCGGCGGAAGCCAGTTCTTCATCAATGTAGTAGATAATACTTTTCTCGACGGCAAACATCCTATCTTTGGGAAAGTAGTGGAAGGGATGGACGTCGTTGATAAAATTGTGACGGTGCAGACTGACGGACAGGATAAGCCGGTGGAAGATGTGGTTGTGAAGAAAATTACGATTGAGTAATTACTTTTTAACACCAATTATCATTTCTCTATACGCACTTAACTCCTGAGATACATCTACTTTTTCTAAAGGCAGGTGCTGGAATCCGGAATCGCTGATGAGAATCCCTTTAGATTTTAATTTTTGGTAGATTTGCTGTTCGTACTGAGGATGTTCATCTTTCATGATTCGGAAAGCACGTTCAAAATAGATGTCGAAAGCGGGAATTTTAGGAAGGAGCTGGAAGATGTTTCCTTGTATGAATTTCAGGTTTATGAGAATGCCGTTCCAATAGAATTGCAGATAATTCTTTTTTGATTCCTTGAAAGATACACCAACTTCATCAAGTATTGTTTTTATCAAACCAAAATTATGGTCTGCATCATTGAAAATGAAAGTGATGTTTCGCAGTCGCGGAAAAAGGATTTCTATGTACTTTAACGGAAATAAGATATCTGCGCCGCAGCCGGGATAAAAGAGAACCGGATTTTTCGGATAATCTAATTTAGGAAGATCTAAGAGCAGGGAAAAATTTCGATATTCATCCGGGAAAAGGTATTCTTGGACTTTTTCTGGATTAGGTTTAGCAAATTTGTTCAGCCCTTTGGCTTTTACCTTTCGTTCTTCATAGCTGATCAGGAAACCCATAATCTTGCTCTTTTAAAGAAATATTTAAAAGTTGTCTGTAGTTTTGTGTATTTAAGGACCCGTAGCCTAGACTGGATAGGGCGACAGAGCAGAAATGTTCCGCTAGAGCCTTCTAAGCTGTAGGTCGGGGGTTCAAATCTGCCTGCTACACTAGGCGAACGTTGTCAGGTGGAATCTAACGATTCCACGAGCAGCCTTATTGTGTGGCGGCGTGAAAGTCCCCTCGGGTCCGCTTTATCTTTTTAGAAGTTCTTCAGTCCAAGCTTCGTATGTCACCATGGCGCTGGTGAGGCGGGGGTTGTCCCTTATGGGGTGCCGAACGAGGACTTACCAAGTAAGTCCGACAGCCGCCAAGGTGGCGACATACAAATGCAAATCATCATTAAGACCTCTACTCTTATCTTTTCCACCGTAGATATCTTTAAATATATCCTGCTCCTCAAATCATCAGGGTGAGATGATGGATATTCGTAAGACCAGAACCTGCGAACGTTGTAAAGCTGTGGTCCTTCTTGATCAGGTACGATTATATCCAAAGAGTGATAACAAGAATTTCTTAGTCTGTACCAACTGCTGCGAGGAGCTGAAAAAGGCCCGCGCCGGACAGATACCCACTACCGATCTGAAGACGAAGAAACTGCTGCCTTCTGCCTTCATCAAGTATAGCTGCACCCGCTGCAATTATAATTTTAAGGCCGACGATTCTAAAGCAGGATTAACCTACAACCTGCATTGCCCTTACTGCGGCAAGGCTGATCGATTGCAAAAAGTCCTGAGCAAGAGACCGGGAGTTCCTGGCGTAAAGGTGTGAGATCATGTTATACATCCATCAGCTTACTCATCTTTCGCCCAAGATGGCGGATTTAGAGAGTGTGTACCTCGTACGAGACTTACGGGAAAAAGTAAAGCTGCCGCTCAAAGAAGAAGTGATGGAAGAGGCGTTTTGCGAATTCTTTGTCTCTTCCAGCGAACTGCAGCTGATCGAAGAGACTGCCGCCTTGGTCGAACCGACCATTGAAAGTATTAAATCCTTAGCGCAGCTGGAATCAGAGTTGTATGAAGCGGTAAGCCTGCAGCGGGCTATACAGGCCTTAGCGCCGATCACTGTCGCATTGGAAAGTAATCTTGCATACTTACAACAGGTGCAGGTCTGGCAGGCAACTTCCGCTTCGGGTATGACCACGTTGCTAAATCAAATTCCAAAATTACGCATCCAGGAAGAAAAGCTGCGGGTTAATGATGAAATCAAGGGATTGTTTCAATTCTTATTGCGAAATCAAGGGTTTGTCTTTCATGCTCCCGACATGGTCCATGAAGGTCCGGTCGCGCAAGTTAACGGATTGGTGGAAAGTATGCAGAAAGGCTTTTTCTTCCATGTTTCCTTAGAAGAAGAATACAAGAAAGTTGATTTCAATACCATCAAACGGCGGGTTCCGGCTGAAGAATTACAGCGGGTAGAGCAAATTGAACAGAATATCCTGAAGATCAAAAAAGCTGCAGATACGGCCTATAACGCTAATATGCGCATGGTCAATCTTTCCGTGATATTATATTCGTATGTGAAGTGGCTGACAAATAGGTAGTGTTCTTTTCCTAAAACTATATAAATAATCTTTATTCTGGCTTTATGCATGCGTCCGTGGCTAAGCGGCTAAAGCGGTTCCCTGCAGAGGAACAGATCGAGGGTTCGAGTCCCTCCGGGCGCTTATTTACCTATACTGTAAGTGCATAAAGATTATAAGAGTGAATCCCTCAAAAATCCCCTGATAATGACCACTATAATCGGAATAAAAGCTAATTCTGGGATAGAAGGAATCGTTGTTGCAGCAGACAGACAGTTAAATCATTACGATGATCCCCCGGCAGAGAAATTTATCAGAAAAGAACAGATAAATAAGATCACTTACGGCAGAGATTGGATTATTGGCGATGCTGGAGGAGTTAGCAATCATTTTTCTGTATTTCTCAATTCTAAAAAAGCAAAAATGAAAGAGATGATTTACAGCGCAGTCCAAAGATATTATCAAAATCCGAGAAGCAAAAAAACACATTTTCCAGAAGTAAACGAAATTAATACGCTGGTCAAGCGAAATGGGGCTGAAGATGATTGTCTTCATTCTATGCTTCTTGCTGCAAAAGTAGAGAAACGTATCGGATTGTGGTATGTTGATGAGTTTGGAAATCTAAAAGAAAGCGCAGGCACAAAAGAAAAAAAAGAATTTTATCTAACTTTAGGGACAGGGGAGGATTATGTTGCGAAGCATATCACTGCTCTTTCTGAAAAAGGAAGTATTGACCATGATGCCATCACTATTCCTGAAGCAATCAACTTGGCTACAAAATGTTTAGAAGAGGCTGAGCAGGATCCAAATACCAGCGGATTAGATTTGGCAGTATTGACTTCTAAAGGAGTTGATTACTATGGTCACTCTATCCAGCAAACTATGGAAAAACAAAAAAAAAGTATGATCAATCGCATCAAGAAACAGTACCAGTAATTCTATCGTAAAGTTTATGTAAGGCAATAAGATTTAAACGGATATGCCTAAAAAATCCATCTCTTCCTTAGAACTTGCTGCTTTAGTCAATGAGATGCAGTTTCTGATCAAAGGCAAGTTCGACCAAATCTACCATCAAGAAAGGGATCAATTACTTTTGCAGCTGCATGTTCCCAGTAAAGGCAAGAAATTACTGAAGATCATCCCAGGCAAGTTTTTAGCCTTAACTTCAGCAAAAGAAACCGCCTTAAAACCATCTTCGTTTTGCATGCAGTTACGCAAATATCTAAGCAATGCCTTCATCAAAAACTTTTATCAAAAAGATTCTGAGCGCATCGTTATTTTTGAATTGGAAAAGATGGAGAATTATTTTCTGATCATCGAATTATTTTCCAAGGGCAATATTGTTTTAACGGATAAGAATAATGTGATAATCGCTGCCTTAGAAAACCAAGAGTGGAAAGATCGGACCGTAAAACCAAAAGAAAAATACGTATTCCCTCCTCTGGAGATTAATTGGAAAGAGCTGACCGCAAAAAAATTACAAGGGATGCTCAAAAAAAGCCAGAAACGGAATCTGGCCACTTCATTGGCTACCGAGATCGGCTTAGGAGGATTGTATGCAGAAGAGTTATGCAAGCAAGCGGAAGTGGATCTTCATAAAACCCCGCCTGAAGTTACCGCAGGGGAAACAGAACGGCTGATCAGCACGCTTAAGAATTTTTTGGTAGCCATCGCTACGCCCAAAGGGTACATCTATGAAGAGGATATCACTCCCTTCCCGCTTTTGGATAAAAAGCTGTTGAAAGAAACAGAAACGTATAACGAAGCGATTGACAGCATTAAATTGTCGGAAAAACCTTCCCCTTATCAAACTAAAATCAAAACCTTGCAGCGAACGATCGCTGAACAAGAAGAGGCCATAAAAAATCAGGAAGAGAAAATAATAATGGCAACGCAGAAAGGAGAGCTGATGTATGAGAAGTATACTGCCCTGCAAAAACTGCGTGAGATCGTCCAAGAATTAAAGAAAAATAAGAATTGGAACGAGATCGCCAAAGAGTTAAAAAAAGAGAAGAAGATCACTAAAATCAATTTAGAAAAGAAAGTTATTGTTGTAGATTTGTAAAAAGATATTATTATTTTCAATGATCAAAGAATCATTTGTGTTTTTAGAGAAATGCAGCAGCCGGAGAGAGAATTCTTTCCGAAAACAAGGTATTACCGATTGGCAGGAATTTTTAAAGAGAGAGAAAGTTGTGGGCATCGCTGCAGCGAAAAAAGAATTCTATAACCGCAGAATTAAGGAAGCTCAGCAGGCACTTTCTGAAGATAATGCCGCGTATTTTGTAGGCAAACTTCCGGCTAAGGAAATGTGGAGGCTGTATCCTTATTTTAAGGAAGACTGCTGTTTCTTGGATATTGAAACCGATTCCTACGGAAGAATTATAGTGGTGGGAATTTCCAATTATTATAACACTAATACTTTTGTGAGAGGGTTTAATCTGGAGAAGAATCTGCTGGAAAAGGAATTAAGAAAATATAAGATAATAATCACATTCAATGGAAGCTCATTTGATCTTCCTAAATTGAAAAAACAGCTAGGGTTGGAAGTGAATATGCCGCATATTGATCTGAAACCTTTGTGTGTGAATCTCGGTTTGAAAGGCGGATTGAAGGAAGTGGAGAGAATCTTGAATCTGAAAAGGCCGGCACATCTGTACGGCAATCCGGTGGAATTATGGAAAGCGTTTCATGCTTCCGGCGATCGGGAATATTTAGAACTCTTGGTTGATTATAATAAAGAAGATATTGAAAATCTGAAAGGAATCATGAATGTTGTGTATAAGAAGATGAGGGAAAAATTACCAGAGGTAGGTCGTGGGGTTGAACAGAGTGAGACCCCACTAGAGTGATTTTGATGAACCTTTATCAAAAGGTTCTGAGAAAAAGTATATAAACTTCCCATGCAACCTTAGAACTATGGCAAAAGTCACACCCTGGGAAGTGCAAGGAGATCTTGATTATGGGAAGCTTATGAGAGAGTTTGGTTTGCAGCCATTTAGTGATTTACCTAAAAAATTCCTTGAGCAACCATTATTTCGTAGAGGACTAGTTTTTGCACAGCGTGACTTTGGAAGAATCACTGAAGCAATTGAAAACAAGAAACCATTCGTGATGATGACTGGGCTGATGCCTTCTGGAAAATTCCATTTCGGGCATAAGATGGTTGCCGACCAGATGATTTTTTACCAAAAATTAGGAGCTAAGATATACCTAACTGTTGCTGATATCGAGGCGTATAACTCCAGAAATCCAAACATGAAGGAATTGCGAAATACGGCAATCCAAGAATATTTGACTAATTACGTTGCACTAGGGCTGGATTTGAAAAAGTGTGATTTCTATTTTCAGTCTAAAAGATCTTCTGATGGAAAAAAAGCCAGCGCTTACTATAGTTTAGCCAATATGTTGGCACGGCATGCTACCTTTAATGAATTCAAAGCGATTTACGGAGAAATATCTCCCGGAAAAATGGCTTCTGCGCTATTACAAGCAGCAGATATGTTGCATCCACAACTATCGGAGTTTGAAGGAAAACCATTACCAATAGTTATACCAGTAGGAAGCGACCAAGATGCGCACCTAAGGCTAGCACGAGATCTCTCTCAGAGAATCAAAGAATTTCCATTTATGCAGTTAAGCTCGACCTATCATCAGTTTTTGCCTGGTCTGAAAGGAGGGAAGATGTCTTCTTCAGATCCTACTTCGTACATTGCCTTAACCGATACACCGGAAGAAGCAGCTACAAAAATTAAAAAGTATGCTTTTTCAGGAGGGCAAGCAACAGCTGAAGAACATCGAAAGAAGGGAGGAAATCCTGACGTTGATGTCGCTTTCCAGATGCTGAGATACGGCTTAGAGCTGGATGATAAAAAGTTAGAGAAGATTTACAAGGACTACCAGAAAGGAAAACTTTTGAGCGGTGAGTTAAAGCAGATAGTTATTGAAAAAATCACTGTTTTTCTGAAAGAACACCAACAAAAAAGAAAAGAGGCGCAGAAAGTGGTGCAGAAATTTATACAAGCTCAGGGAATTTGAAATATATTTTCAAGCAGAAATAAATTAATAAAGAAGTAATTCTTAAGTTATTTTATGATCGAAGAAAAAGTTTATATCTCATTTATGAAAAAAGGAACAGAAAAACCTTGGCAATTGCTTCGAATTACCGAGCCAGGGTTATATGCTCCTGAACGTTCAGTAGATGATTCCTATGATCCTTGTGCTGTTGAGACCGAAAGAGTTCTTTTTTATCAGCAAAGGTTGGCAGAAAAGGGATACGAAACAACAGTAACCCAACTGGATTCTAAAACGAGAGGAGTGTATGTTGTGAATGAGCTGGAGAATCTTGCAAATCTGCTCTGGTTTCAACCGACCAAAGGAGATAGTGGATACACCGCAGACCTCCATCCCCCTCACCGTAAGTAAAAACCTTTAAATACCATAAAATACTTCTACTCTAAAAAGAGGTTGATAGAAAACATGGCTAAGAAAGCACGCCGTAACAGTTCTGCGAATAAAGCTCCACAGAAATGGCATGCTGTACCATTGAAGGGAAGTTTTATGGCCATGTCCATTATCGGATTTCTGATCACTGTTTATTTAGTTAATGATATTACCTACAAAACTACCTTCATGATTGTCTTCATAGCGATGTTTATTGCTTCCATGATTAGTATGACCAAAGCACCTACAGCAGAATAAAAAATGAAATCAAATACCTTATCCTGGACATTTCCTAAAAAAGAATTTTTAGTATTGCGGGTGGAAATTGTACTTATCGCGTTTTTAGCATTGGTGGTGTATTTATTTGCCTATTTGCAATCCCAAGGTTCTTGGTGGTTAGGAACATTGTTTACAGCATTATTTTTAGCGCTCTATTTTTTAACTTCGTATGGAATACAGCGCTGGCGGCAAGTGGAAGAACACTATAAGCTTACCAAGAAACATCTGGAAGTAGTGCGGAAGAAAAGGGGCAGTATGAAGAAGGAAAAAGCCCCCTTGAAAGAAATTTCGCATCACAAGTTAGATAAGACCTTCTTAGGCGGCTATCTTTTGACCAGAAAAGGAAAGAAGCATCTATTGTTCTTTAACACCAAAGACGAAGTGGAGAAGTTTGAGAGCTTTCTAAAGAAACATTTGGAAAGGAAGTGATTAGTTTTCTTTTATTCTTTCCCTAAACAACGCAGCAGCCAAAGTCGCAACTACATCTTCTTGATTGATGCCATTCTTGATAGCTAAATGGGTAGCATCCTGAATGCATTCATCCATGAGTTGGATGTGCTGCTTACGCATTTGCGCTTGTTCTTCGGGAGACATAATCTGCTTATTTGTAAGGAATATTTATAAATTTGTATAGCGGTTTCTATCTATGCCCACATTCTGGAAACATGTCAACGAAGTACTGAGAGAAGCAGATATTATCATCGAAGTACTTGACGCAAGGTTCATCGATGAGACCAGAAACCGGGAGATTGAGTACAAGGTGCGTGCTGGCGGTAAAAAGATATTATATGTCCTGAATAAATGCGATCTAGTGAATATAGAAGAATTGAAAGAAAAAGCCAAAGGATTACAGCCATCCGTATTCATCTCCAGCCGGGAGAAGTTGGGAACGACCATCCTCAAGAAGAAAATTCTAGAATTATCGCATGGAGAGAGAGCGATTGTCGGCGTTTTAGGCTATCCTAATGTAGGAAAATCTTCGTTGATCAATGCCTTATCGGGAAGAGGGTCGGCCAGGACTTCTTCAGAAAGCGGATTTACCAAAGGATTACAGAAAGTGAGAGTAGATAGCAAAATAATGCTGATCGATACGCCGGGAGTATTCCCAAAGGAAGAGAAGGATGTAGTTAAATTCGGAAAGACCAGCGCAATCTCTTCCGGCAAGATCAAAGATCCAGAATATGTGGCTTTGCGGATCATTGAGGAAGAGAAGGAACGCATCAAGAAACATTTTGGGATCGAAGAAGATGATGAAGATGAGATCCTGGAAAGAATAGCTATTCTCTTTAAAAAGGTGCGCAAAGGCAAGGAATTGGATCTAGATGCGGCGGCAAGGTTATTCTTGAAGCAATGGCAGGAAGGAAAGATACAGTGAGAGCTTCTAATACTCACTTTTACAGGTAAAAAGATTTATAAAAAATGGAATGATTTTAAGTTTATGCAAAAAGAAGTTAGTCGTTGGCGGAACTTAGCTGAGGATGATTTAGAAAAGGCAAGAATTCTTTTCAATAACGAAAAATATGACGGAGCAATATTTTTCTGCCAACAGACTGTCGAGAAAGCCCTAAAAGCATTGTGGATACTGGAAAAGAAAACTGAAGTCCCACGATACCATGACCTTCTTTTTTTCTTTCAAAAACTAGAACTTCCAGCGAAATTTAAGACCACTTGCGAAGACCTTACCGGAGGCTACATCGCTACTAGATATCCAACGAATTTACCCTTTTCTTTCACTAAGAAAGAAACAGAAATATTACTTCTACAAAGCGAGGAAATACTACTATGGGTAAAAAAGAAACTCTTATAAAAGAATTAAAAGCTTTTAAAGCTAACTTATCAAAGGATACGCCTGTTCAGAAGATGATTTTGTTTGGCAGCCAAGCTAAGGGAAAAGCTCACAAATGGAGCGATGTTGATCTTCTTATTGTTTCCCATAAATTTAAGAAAGTGAAGCCTTATCAACGAGCGCGAGGGTTCCATGACTATTGGACTCTTGACAAACCGGTAGATTTTCTGTGTTACACTCCTGAGGAATTTGCAAAACTCAAGAAGGGAATCACATTAATACACCAAATTATAAAAGAAGGTATTGAAGTATAAGGAAAAGATTACATGATTGATACCATCAAGGGATTACGCAAAGTGATCAGATACCATCGCGACCAGAAAGGCGATGATCGCTGCTGGGTGGATGATCATTTAGTCTGGAACTCCTTACCTGAGACCAAGCAGGTGGTTAAATTACCTACTTATGATGAAGGCATGAGAAGATGCAGGGCTTTCTTCAAGTATAGAAACGCAAATTCTGTTGATGAAATTTCTGCAGCTGCTGTTCTTGATCCAGCAAAATGGGATAATGATCTTGCTGGAATGAATCCTGGAGAATTAACTCATGAGTTCAGTACGTTAGAAAACGCGATTAGAAAGCATTCTTATATCGTTTATAGGGAAAGAACAGCGGAAGATGATCGAGAACTTTACAGCGTCCTACCAGAGAAAATTCCTGCTGATTTCCGCCTGCCTTGCGAAGAGGATTTCTTAGGAACGACCAGAACCGATGCAGGCTGCCCACAATTCTGGAAAAGCCATGAACATTGTCCTGGAACGCATAATCTGCATCAATGGGGGCCTTGTAAGAAATAATGGCAATTGTAGAGATAAGTGTTACAGAGGCTCAAAAGCTGATGCAAAAAAATGAATCAAATCCAGACTTTGTGATTCTAGACGTGCGGACTCCTTCCGAATTTACCTGTGTTATCCCGAAACTATTTCCCTACGATGAGTTATCTGGTGGTATGAAACTCACCAGAGGCATACTCATCGAGACTATACGACGTAAAAATGAGGGATCGACAACATATCAAGCCCGCAAAATTGCGGGCATTTCCATACGCAGGGTCAACCAAGTATGGAAAGAGTACCAGATGACTGGTAAAATACCTGAAATCGGGAAGAA
>JAUYPX010000004.1 GCA_030697505.1 Nanobdellota archaeon
CTTTGACGACCGCCTAGTCGCTGATCTAGGGCAAGCAATCACTTCCTGTACTTTCTGTGAAAAGGACTGCGAACAATATGTCAATTGCCATAATCTTGATTGCGACAAATTATTCATCAGCTGTGCGGAATGCCAAAAAACAATGAATATAACCTGTTCAGAAGAATGTAAAGATGCGCCAAGACAGCGGAAAGTAAAAATCAGAAAAGCAGCCAAGGTAGTTGGCATAGTTGAAAATTATTATCCAAAAGCAAAAATTGCATTAATTAAGACTATTGAGCCCTTGAATATTTATAGCAAAATCTCTTTTGAAGGAAAAACTACGAAAGATATTGCCCAAGAGATCACCGAAATGCGCACCTATGACGGAGAGGAAATATCCTTCGCTCCGGAAGGCAGTTACATTACTATTCCCATCAAAGAGAAAATACGAAAGAATGATAAAGTAGTATTATATTAGATATTAAATTAGATTTATACAAAAAGAGGAAGAAAAAATGAATCTTAAAGAAACAGCAACATTAACCGGCCTTTTAATGATATCAAATGGCTGCATGCCCGACTTGAAACATCCTGAAGTCAGAGCCCGATTAGAAGGCACCTACCAAAGAATGCTGGATGGAAACAAAGTGAGTTATAAAGTCAGCAAAGAGAGCTGCATAGCCCTGGTTGATTTTGGAACAGGGATTACCATCATCGTAGACAATGACTGCGATAATATCGCTGATTTTATGAATTTCAATGATCGAAAATATCTCATCGAAACTGGCAAAGCAGAAGATGTGGATTTTATTTTAAAAACAATACAAAAAGAATTGGTCAAGCCTGAATATAAAGTAAAATAAAAAAATCTAAGCCCAGGCGCCTACAAAAACCCTTGCTTTGGAAATACTAGAAATATTTATAATTAAACAGCTTTATTACTGAGTGATGACAGAAAGTAACCCTTATCTTCTCACCGGATTTACCAACCTTAAAGAAATGTACCTCTCCTCATGGTCTTTTGTGTTTAGGGTAATTTTTAATAGAGTAAAAGATAGGGCTGTAGCAGAAGATTTAACCCAGCACAGTTTTGTGAAGGTTTTAGGAGCCCTTAATAGAAATATGTATGCTCCACAGGAACGGAAAAGCCCCGAAGAAAGTTTCAGAAGCTGGTTAAGCATCATTGCTCAAAACACCACCTTCAACTATCTTAAAAAAAGAAGGTTTGAAGAAGCGGACTATGAAAAAATGAGAGATTATAATCGCTCTGATCCCGAAGAATTAACTATCGAAAAAGAAGGATTAGAAGCAGCAATAGAATCCATCAACAGCATTTCTCATACCAAAAAAAGAGAAACCGCCCGGCTCTGGTTCATAGAAGATAAATCCTATCAGGAGATAAAAAATCAACTGGGAATCCCACTTGGTTCTGTTATGTCAAGATTAAACAGAGCTAAAAAAGAGATGAGAGCCAATTATGCGCATAAGTGAACATGATGTTATTGTAAAACTCCAACCTTTAGAACAAGAAAGCATCGCCCGAGGAATTCCCATTCTCGGCTCTAAAAAAGGAGCCTGGCTTCTGCAGAAAATTCAAGAAACCAAACCGAAACAGATTCTCGAATTAGGTACTGCCAACGGTTACAGCGGCTGTATTCTTGGAAGTGAAGGAGCAGAGCTTATCACCATAGAAGTAAACGCTATTATAGCTCAAGAAGCTCGAGAGAACTTTCAGAAGTATGGGATTAGAGCCCAAGTGATGGTTGGCGATGCCGTGGAAATAGTCAAGAGATTGGCAAAAGAAAAATCAGATTATTACAATCTTATTTTTATCGATTTTGCCAAACATAAGTATATCACGGTCTTAGAAGACTGTATAAAATTAGCCAAAAAAGGCGGCTTCATCATCGCTGACAACATCACCATGGACGTCTGTCAAGACTACCAGGAAGCAGTGCTGCACCATCCGCAATTAAAGACGGAATTGATACCGATCAGAGATGGATTGAGTAGTAGCACGAAGATTTAAAAAACAGCGCCTTCCTTTTCATTCTTACGGACCCGTAGCCTAACCTGGATAGGGCGATAGCCTCCTAATCTGATGATGAGCTCCTGAGTAATCCTTCTATAGGATGAAGAGAGTTAACTGAAGATGAGCAAGCTGTAGGTTGTGAGTTCAAATCTCACCGGGTCCGCTTTTCATCTACTTCTCTCCAACAATCTTTTTAAACTCCCCTTCTCTCGAGCGATTATGTCGGCCATCCTGCCTTATTTTACCGAAGGACCGAGAATTTTCCTGAGCAGCTGGAAGAATAAGCTTCTCCCTAAAAAATACCACGGCGATGCGGAAGAGATCTGCGAGCAGATCGTCCATGACTGCTGGAACGGCCGCTATCTGCAGACCTCTACCGGAAATTTCTCGCAATTCTGGACGAGGGATTTTGGCTGGTGCGCTAAATCGCTGCTTGACCTGCAGCATAAAGAAGAAATCCATCATACGCTGCGGTATGCCTTAAACCATTTTAAGCAGCATCGCAAAATTACCACTACCATCACGCCGGGAGGAAAACCATTTGATTTTCCTAATTATGCGGTCGACTCGTTACCTTGGCTGATCCACAGCATCAATGTTTCTAAATTTCCCTATTATGCTTTCAAAGACTTTCTCAACAAAGAGATACAGAAATTTTACACCAAGGTAATAAACACTCATACCGGACTGGTCAAGCCGGAAATTCAATTCTCTTCCATCAAAGATTTTGCCGCGCGAAAAAGCTCCTGCTACGACAACTGCATGGTCGCCCTGCTGGCCAAAGATTTGAAAGGCATGAAACTGGACAATCCTTTTGAACATTTTTCCTATCCGGAATTGATCAAGCGCCATTTCTGGAACGGGGAATATTTTTACGATGATCTGACCAAGCAAAACTATGTTGCCGGCGATGCTAATCTCTTTCCTTTTGCCTTAGGAATCATCACCGACAAAGGGATGATGCAGTCAGCGATGAAGAAAATCCATGAAGCAGGATTAGATGAGCCCTTCCCGCTGAAGTATACCGGTGGAAGAGAAAAGATTGATTTCATCTGGCAGGAAGCTTTTCTGCGCAATTACGAAAGCAATGCCATCTGGATGCATATGGGGCCATTGTATGTTAAGTTATTGCAGGAAGTTGATCAAGAACGCGCTAAAACATACCAAGAAAAATACCAACAGCTGATTGAAAAACATAAAAATTTCCTGGAAGTATTCGACCAACATGGAAAGCCTTTCAGCACGCCATTTTACTATTGCGATTCCGGCATGCTCTGGGCAGCGAATTATTTGACCTTGTAAAAAATATCAAGAGGTAAAAAAATGGATGATAGCGGTAGATTTGACCAAAGGATCAAAGAATCTTTTACAGAAGAAGAACTTCATGCAAAAATAAACAGGGCAGTTTTAGGGATGGAGGTACGAATCACTCTTGATGAGTTGATGAAATATACCAGAGCACAATTAGTCAGTAAAGAAGGAAGAGCGATAGATGTCTATCCCACAACAGTAGAGCGTTACCAAGAACTCTGCTCGCTGATTAAAGATTATACCAAACTCTACGGAAAAAATCCAGAACTGGAAGCGATCAAAGAGAGATGGAAATATAGTACCGATCAAAATTAAGTATTATTTATTATCTTCTCAATCATATATTTCCCATCATAATAATCCTTTAAAACACTTCTTCTCAAAATAGTTCCATGCCCGCATTCTCCATCATCATTCCTGCCCATAACGAAGAACGCTATCTTCAAAAGACCATTGACAGCATCAAAAAACAGACTATACCGGATTACGAGATAATCCTGGTCACCAATGGCTGCACGGACAATACTGAAGAGATCGCCAAAAAAAATGTCGATGCCAAGACCCGCCATCTTTCTCTGCCCAAGCCCAATGTTTCTGTAGCTCGAAACGCCGGCGCGCTGAATGCCCAGGGCGAAACATTGCTTTTTCTTGATGCCGACACTCAACTGGCAGCAGATGCATTAGGGAAAATTAAAGAAAAATTCACTGAGCAATACGCCGTCGCAACCACTCTGGCAGAACCAGATTCCGCAAAAATATCGCATCGTCTTGCCGTCTCCTTCAAGAACCTGTATCATTATCTCAACATATACCAAGGCTGCAGCGGGGCATTGATCTGCAGGAAAAAAGATTTTCAGGCAGTAGGGGGCTATAATCCGGAAATTATTGTCCGTGAACATAGAAAACTAGCGCTTAAATTAAAGGAGCTGGGAAAATTTGCCTGCGTCAATACTGCCGTTACCACTTCTATGCGCCGTTACCAGCAGTGGGGACTGTTTAAGGTCAGCCTGTTCTGGACCAAAAAATGGTTGCAGGATAGATCTGGAACATTAAAAGAAAGCTCGTATGAGATTGTTCGCTGAAGAAATTTATTTTAACGAAAAAGAAATACTTCCGTCAGATCTTCCAGTATAATTTGGTCCTGGTCTTGCCAGATGTTCCAAACAGAGATCTAAACTTCCAATAACATTAGGTCTAATCTCTTTTAGAACATTAAAATATTGTAGTAACCTTTCATCCAACATAGGTGGGTGATTAAGCGGCCATCCAGGTCCAGACATAAAACCGAGATTAAAAGAACTGGGTTGATCATACTTGAAGAAATATTGTTCTACCCTTTTATCTTTAAATTTCTTTGAGGTCCAAAATTTCGCAACATACGTTATTTTCTCTCCGTCACGAATACCTACTAATAAATCATTAACCACAGAATCTTGATATTCTTCTTCCACCGCTTGTTGAAGACGTTCCAAAGTATATGGTTTTACTCTTACTTCTCTATCCTCAGGAGAAATGCTTATAGATAATTTTGCAAACCCCTCTTCATCACGAGTATACTCTTGACTATGAACAAAAGGCCTACCATTATCATACAGATATGTAAATTCTAATAGATGTTGTAATGATTTTGCTTCCCAAGCCATTTTTGTTCTAACTAAGCAGTGGTATTTAAAACTTTCTAAAATAAATCTGTTTGTGAGAACTTACTCTAATCCAACTAACAATTTAATTGGTTGCTTCCTTGTTCCAAGCAAGTTATTTTGCTATCAACAACGTTATAAAAGTTTATTTGTGGATTATCTACCTTCGCTTTACAGCAGATGCTTTTAGCCGCATTTTTAACCACTTGATCATATTTAGCCTGGACTTCGCCGACCGCTTTTTCTTTATCAGCGAGAGAACTTTCGCAAGCAGTTTTTTCCTGCTCTAAAACGGCTGTTTTTTCTACCACTTGTTGATCGACAGTTTTTTGAGATTCACTCTTGACTGTAGCAATCTCAGCATCTTTATCTGCCACTTGTTTCTGCGCTTCTTCTACATCTGCCTGTATCCGTTCCAATTGCACTTTGCATTCCGTAAGCTCATCATTTTTTTCCTCGACTTGAGCAAATAATGCTCCCGTAAAAGTAGAATACGAAGAAAGGTTCGCTCTGGTTACATCTAAATCACGGCTCAATTGCTGCATATCTTGAGCGTAATCCTGGACGCTAAGATTAGAAGATTGCGCTTGTTGGTAGACACCATACCCTAATACAGCAGGACGGATCACAAAAATTGCCAGTACCATAAGGCCGATCACTGCAGCTATGATAGCAGTAGGATTACCTTTCCTTTTAGAGACAGGTTTGGCCTGGCTCTGATGAGGAGCAGTAAACATCTCCATCTCTTTTTTATCCATCGCCTTGATTAAATTATGTAGTTATTTAAATGTTCCGATTGCGGAAACGTAAGTAGCGTCAGCAGAAAAGAAGACTTTATTAATTAATTCTCTTTTTCTAAAAGAATGATTATCACTATTTCTGGAACGCCTGGCAGCGGCAAAAGCACTGCTGCGGAAATGCTGGCGAAGAGATTGAAAGCAGAAAGAATTTACGTCGGTGGAATCAGAAGAGAATTAGCCAGAGAAAAAGGCATGACTCTACAGGAGCTTAATCAATACGCAGCAACGCATCCAGAAACAGATGTGGATGTAGATACCAAAGCGGCAGCAAAAGCTCGGGAATTAGAAAAAAAAAACAAGATAGTCATTGTGGAAGGCAGAACGCAATTTCATTTTCTTCCGGAATCGATCAAGATTTTCATGAAAGTAAACCCTGAAGAAGGGGCGAAACGGATCTGGAAAGACCTGCAGAATAAAGCCGCGCAGGAAAAAAGAAATGAAGGGAATATTGCCTCTTTTGAAGCCATGAAAAAACGCATTTACGAGCGGGAAGAAGAAGATGCCGCCCGCTATAAAAAATATTATAAGATTGATCACCGCCATGAATCGCAGTATGATCTGGTCATTGACACTACCCATCTCACCCCTGAAAAGACGGTGGAAAAGATCGCTTCTTTCATCGCCTCCTCTAAACAGAAAAAGGCGCAGCCATGAAGGATAAAAAAGCGCTGGCCCTATCTGGTTTGCTCAGCCTGGAAGCCCTGCTCGGCTGCGGCGGGAGATATCCACAGTATTCTGGCCAATTTGAACTGCAAAATTTTTCTTATAGCAAACCGGACTTTGCGGGAAAGAAACGTTTACCGTCGGACCTCAAGATTATCCATCGCATGAAATACATTCCCAATGTCTGGGATGATAGGCTCAGATTTGAATTTACTCCAGACCATCCAGGTGAAATTCAGGGAGCAGTAGTATTTGATTTAGAGAATCTTACCAGAGACAAGGAAAGCATCTTTCCACAACCACAGTTCAAAGGTGAACAGATTCATGCAGAAAAGGCGTATTATGGCGGCGTATTTTGTAATTACCAGTATCAATACCAGGCTTTTGCGATAGTAACGCCCGGCGAACAAGAATTAAAAAAAGTATATCCTGAACAAGGAGAATATTTGTACACCGATCCCAGCGGAATGCCTATCTACAAATCATTCGATCCTGATAAATTTGAGCCAGATGGGAAAGCGAGTAAGGGATGGTATGAGGCCATTGAGAATAATCAGGGTACTATAATCATAGACTTCTCTATTTCTAGGGAGATAAGATCTGACACTAGCGGTTGTGATGCTGAAAGTTATTTGCCCTACGATTCCCGAGGAAAAGAATCATTACGGGCAACATACTATTCTACCAAGCTTGATGATGAAGAAGATCCACGGGTAGGTTTTGACCAATTATTAGATAATAGTATTCCACCAATTGATTTGTTTAAGGAAGTGATTTCTGAAATAAAGGATTTGAAATGAAAGTAACAACTCTTCTCTACTACAATCAAAAATAATAAAACTTATAAACTACTTCTCAAAATAAGCATTTATGAGTGAAAAAATACAGCTTCATGATTTTGTAGAAATCGACTACACCGGCAAACTTGCCGACGGCACCGTCTTTGATACCACCAGCGAGAAAATAGCCAAAGAACAGCACTTGCATTCTCCCAAACAAAAATACCAACCGACAGTAGTGTGTGTCGGCGAACGGCAGCTTCTTCCCGGCTTAGATGCGCAATTGGTAGATAAAGAGCTAGGCAAAGAGTACACCGTTACCCTTCCACCAGAAAAAGCATTCGGAAAACGGGATATCAAACAAGTCAAAATAATCCCTATGAATATGTTCCAGCAGCATAAGGTGCAGCCGCATCCCGGCTTGCAGGTAGATGTAGACGGAGAGATGGGCATGGTCAGCCGAGTTTCCGGCGGCCGGGTCATTGTCAATTTTAATCATCCTCTGGCCGGAAAAGAAGTAACTTATTCCTATAAAGTATTAAGAAAAGTAACTGATCAAAAAGAAAAAGTGAGTGCCTTCCTTTCTGCCCTTTTACGGCTTCCAGCTGAAGCCATGAAAATAGAAGTGAAAGATAATGCCGCAACCGTAAGCATTCCTGGCGAATTACCCACGCAGATCAGCACCACCCTTGCTCAGAAGCTGGTGCAGTTGACGGGATTGAAAGATATTTTGTTTAAGAAGGAAGAAATGGCAAAAAAAGAAGTGAACAAGGAACACCATCACTAGACTAGTTTTCAGTGCAATAATCTTTATAAATTCCCCTTCCTCTGAAGCTTTACAAAAGGGTGAGAGGGTAATGGGTAACTATAGAGAAGATTTTCATGCTGAACAGATTTCTCATAAAAAAGCGAATGCTGAAATAGACGAAGAATTACAGCGCTTGATCGCCAGCCATAAGACCAGGATAAAAGTCATCGGCTGCGGCGGCGCAGGAAACAACACTATCAATCGTATTTCTGAGATTGGCATTAAAGGGGTAGAAACCATCGCCATGAACACCGATGCTCAAGATCTGTTGTACACCAGCGCCGATAAAAAACTGCTCATCGGAAAAGAATTGACCCAAGGTTTAGGAGCAGGTTCTAATCCTAAAGTAGGAGAAGAGGCAGCCAAAGAGAACGAACACGACATCAAGAAGCTGATGGAAGGAGCCGATATGGTCTTTATCACCTGCGGGATGGGCGGAGGCACAGGAACCGGAAGCGCTCCCTATGTAGCCCAGACCGCCAAAAAGATGGGTATTCTGAGTGTAGGTATCATCACTATGCCGTTCAGCATGGAAGGCGCCCATCGTTTTGAAAACGCCATGATCGGCCTCGAGAAGATGGAACAGAATATTAATACCTTGATTGTCATCCCTAACGAAAAATTGCTGGAATTAGCTCCTCATTTACCGCTACAGACCGCCTTTAAGGTCGCTGACGAGATCTTGACCAATGCGGTAAAAGGCATTGCCGAAATGGTCACCAGAACGGGATTAGTGAACCTTGATTTTGCTGACGTCAAAACTATCATGGGCCAAGGAGGGGTAGCGCTTATCGGTGTCGGAGAGTCAGATGCTGAGAACAGAGCTGACGAATCTGTGCAGAAAGCGCTGGACAACCCTCTCATCGATGTCGATATTTCCAACGCTACCGGGGCGTTGATCAACATTTCCGGCGGCGAGAATTTAACTCTGGATGAAGCGCGGCGCATCGTGGAAACTGTTTCCGGAAGCCTCGACCCTAAGGCTAAGATCATCTGGGGGGCGCAGATTTACAAGGATCTAGAAAAAACCATCCGCACCATGGTCATCATCACCGGCGTCAGTTCAGACCAAATCTTTGGCGAAGAGAACACCTATTTCGGCCAGAAGAAGGAAGAGCTTGAATCTGAACTGGGTATTGATTTTATGGGGTAAAGTATTTCCACAATTCTGCCCGAAACCTTTATAAATCCAACCCCTGTTTTTCTGGCTATGGAAGTGCAGGACACTAAGTCGCAAAAAGTAAAAAGATTTATAAAAGAATCAATGCGCGTACTGCGAATTACCAAAAAACCCTCTAAGGAAGAATATAAGAGCATTGTTAAAATCACCAGTTTGGGCATCGCGGTCATCGGCGCAATGGGCTTTATCATTTTCCTGGGAAGACAGCTTTTATTTTAAACCATGTCAACGCAAATATACGGGCTAAGGACTGCGGCAAATAGAGAAGATCAGGTAGTAGACTATCTGATCTCCAAACTGCAGAAACGACCAAGCTTAGGCATTCTTGCCGTGGTCAGACCGCACGGTATGCGCGGCTACATCTTTATTGAAGCAACTTCTAAAGGAGATGCAGAAGCAACCTTGCAAGGAGTTCCCTATGCACGAGGCTTGCTGGCTCACGAAATTCCCTATCAAGAAATCGAACACATGCTGGAGCAAGTCAAGATCGAGATGAACATCCATAAGAACGATATCGTCGAAATCATTTCTGGCCCCTTTAAGCGGGAAAACGCCAAAGTCATCAGGATCAACAAGCAGAAAGAAGAGATCGTGGTCGAATTATTGGAAGCAGCCGTGCCGATTCCTATCACTGTAAAGATGGATGCAGTGAAAGTTATCCGCCGTGAAGAAGGCGCTGCTGAAGAGAAGGACGAGTAAATTCTTAATTTTCTTTTTTATCATTAAAGTTCGCAAAGAAGAAGCATAGAGATGTAGGAATATTTCAAAAAATTTATTCTTTCAGGACTTCAGTCATTATCTCATCAAGATTTTGAAAACAATGCTCCTTTCCTGCTTCTTTGAGATATTGTTTGACTAGCTCATAGTTAAAAGGCTTAGCACTTCTTGATTCGTAACGAGCCAAAACTCTCAAAAGTCCAGAAATATCAACTATATCTTTCGGGCTGCTTCTGGTCAGTTTTGAAGCAATAATGCATTCAGGAGTTGCCACTCTTACTCTTACTTCTTCATTATTGTAACGTAAATAGAGATCTTCTGCAGTATTAAGACACTCATTATAAAATTGTTCACCTAAACCCGAAAAATCCTGCGGTCCGATTTGATAATTTAGGACTACTGAAACAGGAGCGAAATTTCTTCCTGAATAAAATATATTAACCCGGCGAGGCTGCTTGGGCCTGATTGATAACGGTTCATTTTCTAACTGTAAGAGGTTTAAAAATAGAACCAGTTCTCCCTCAGTAGAGTGAGTTGTAATATCAAAGTCCTTAGTCTTTCTCAATAAAAGTTCAGGGACATTAGGAGCAGTTATTTTCTCATATTTATTGAACGCCTCTATCACTCTAGCTTGGACTGCACCCCCACCTACTAAAGCATAGTTAATCCCTTGAAAGTCCAAGCCTTCAGCTACTAATTGCAATAACTTAAAATATCCCCAATCACCTAAAGTATAATTGTTTTTTATCATATTTTTCTTCAGCCCTTTGATATTACTAGAAAACTAGCGATTTATAAAACTTCCTGTTTTATTTACTTAGAAGTAATAACACTACGCATCGACCATCTCTATTTCTATATTAAGTCCCTCGGGTATAGGCACCCGCATCACTAAGCGTAACGTCCTTTCATCAGCGCTTAAATCGATCATGCGCTTGTGGACCCGCATTTCGTAGCGTTCCCAGGTAGCTTTCCCTTCACCACAAGGAGATTTTCTGGTGGCAATCTTCAATTTTTTAGTGGGTAAGGGAATCGGACCATAAAGCTTGACTCCAGTTTTATCAGAAATATCCTTAATATCAGAACACACTTTATTTAACCTATCTATATCCGTACTGGCTAATTTGATTCGTGCTCGTTGGGTCATAGTTATTTACTACACGATAAACATGGCCTGTTTACCGTGTTTCCTTTTATTTTGTTTGATTTGTTGAATTTTAATTTGAAAAGATGTTAAAATAAAAAAAACTTACATCTGTTTTTTGACAACATCCATACACATTCCAGCTGCTACGGTAACTCCTGAGTCACGGATAGCGAATCTGGACATCTGTGGAATGGCCGTGTTTTTCTCGATGACCACTGGCTGCATTGGCTTTAAGCGCACCACAGCTGCATCTCCATTGCGCAGGATGTCTTTGTTTTCAGTAACTTCTGCTCCAGTTGCAGGGTTGATCTTCTTGACAATTTCTACAAACTGGCAGGCTACCTGCGCAGTATGAATGTGGAACACGGGAGTGTATCCAACAGTAACGACACTGGGGTGCTGCATGATAACAACTTGTGCAGTGAATTCAGTTGCGACAGTAGGGACATTGTCCGCATGTCCTAAAACGTCTCCTCGTGCAATATCTTTTTTGGCGATACCGCGCACGTTGAATCCGATGTTGTCTCCAGGCAAAGCTTCAGGAACAACTTCGTGATGCATCTCGATGGTCTTGACTTCTCCACCGATACCTTTTCCTTCCCGTCCAGGTACAACCATTACTTTGTCTCCGATCTTCATAACTCCAGTTTCAATTCTTCCTACTGGAACTACTCCTATACCGGTGATATTATAGACGTCCTGGATAGGCAGGCGTAGAGGTAAATTAGTTGGTTTTTGAGGAACATCAAACTTGTTGATAGCTTCAAGTAAAGTGTCGCCAGTCCACCAGGATAATTTCTCGGATTTCTTGGTGATGTTCTCACCAGGCAAGGAAGCGATAGGCAAGAATCTGACAGTATCAACTTTCCATCCTGCTTGAGTAGCGTGTTTCTTTACTTCTTCGACTACTTCTTTGTAGCGTGATTCCTTGTGATCTACTCCGGAAATGTCCATTTTGTTGACCGCAACGACCAATTGTCCTACTCCGAAGATCTTGCTTAATCGCAAGTGCTCGATAGTCTGCGCATTAACTCCGTCGTTAGCTGCTACAACTAAAACTGCGCAGTCAGCTTGAGAAGCGCCGGTGATCATGTTCTTGATAAAATCTCTGTGACCAGGCGCATCAATGATAGTAAATGAGTATTTTGGAGTCTCGAATCTCTTGTGAGATAAGTCGATAGTTACCCCTCTTTCCTGCTCTTCCTTGAGAGTGTCCATGACGAACGCGAATTCGAACCCTTTTTTACCGAGCTGTTCTGCTTTCTCTTTAAGCTTGCGCATACTTTGTTCGTCAACGTTACCGCTATCGTAAAGCAATCTCCCGACAGTGGTAGATTTACCGTGGTCTACGTGACCGATGAATACAAGGTTGATGTGTTCTTTTGTTCTTGCCATAGTGATTTCCTCCGTTTTTTCTCGAGTATCTCGAATATTATAACGTAGAGCTTCTTTTTTAGGGTTATTTATAAAGATTTCGGAAATTCAGTACGAATTTCCGGAATCCCCGAAAAATCGTTGTTTTTCGACAGATTTCGGTAAGAAAGAAGTGAAAACACAGATTGTATATGTTTTTAGACGGTAAAAATAAAAATAAAAGAATTAAGAAAGAAGGAAATCTACGCCCCCAATTCTCCAGAACTCAATCCTTTCCTCTGGACGATCTGGTTTCTGACTTTCTCCTGCAATTCCATCGGCAGTCGTTCAAACATCTGGTCTACCAGAGATGAGCTTCCCCGACCTTCTGTTCCGGATCGCAAGTCGCTGCTCCAGCCGATCAATTCGCCGACTGGCAATTTAGCGATGACCACGACCTGATCTTCTTCTTGGTTCATCTCCAATAATTGTCCTCGTTTAGAACTTACTAACTTGGAAATTTCTCCCGTGTATTCAGTAGGAGCTTCAATTCTCATGATCTGCAATGGCTCGAACAAGACCGGGCCTGCTTGCATCATCGCGCCTCGGATACCTTCGCGAACAGCAGGATACATCTGCGCCGGACCGCGGTGGATAGCATCCTCGTGCAAGGTACAATCCGTAAGAATTACCTTAACATTTGTACAAGGCTCTCTGGCTAGCGGGCCTTGTTTCATGACATCATCAAACATATCCAAGACTAACTCTAATATTTCGTGAATGTAGACAATACCTCTGGTTTGGTCCATGAACATATTGCCGCCGTAGATTGCCTTGACCATACCTGCGGTCTTGGCATCCCAGCCGCATTCATCGCGAAGGAAGGCAACTAATTCTTCGTCCTTCTTCCTGAATCGGCCTTGCGGAACTTTGCTCTCTTTGATTCCTTGCGCGATCTGTGGGTCAAGCGGTTCAACTTTGAAGTATAATTTATTGTGTTTGTTAGGTGATTTACCTTCTACTTCCGGACTTGGTTTGCTGATGGTCTCCCTATATACGACGATAGGCGGTGAAGTTTTGATTTCCACTCCCTTCTCGGTGATGATCCTATTTTCAATGATCTCCAGGTGCAGCTCTCCCATCCCGTGCATTAAGTTCTGGCCGGTCTCTTCGTTGATTTCAATTTTTACCGACGGATCTTCCCTACTTACTTTCCGTAAAACTTCGATCAGTTTCGGCAGATCTGCTGATTTTTTAGGTTCAATAGCTTTGGTGATGACCGGTTCGAAAATGTGCTTCAATTCCTCAAAAGTCTGTTCTGGTTCTAAAGTGATGGTCTCTCCGGCAAATCCTAACACTCCGGAAATCGCCAGCACGTTTCCAGCGGGAAGAGATTCCATGATCTCTGGCTTGATGCCATTATAGATATAGACGTTCTGGATACGCTGTTTCTGCTTGGCGTTGTTTAGGTACACTTCCATGCCGCTGCGTAAAGTGCCGCTGAACAATCTTCCTGCAGAGATATCTTTTCCTGAACGAGGGTCGATGACGATACGAGTGATGACAAATGCTACCTTCCCGTCAGGGTTGCAAGTTAACAAGTCCTTTCCAAATTGTGATTCTGGATCGCCATGCCAAATCTTAGGGATTCTGTAGATCTGAGCTTCTACTGGATCAGGAAGATGTTTGATGACCATGTCTAAAATTACTTCATGCAGCGGCGCATTGTTCCAGACCCATTCTTTACGTTCTGCTTCTTCCATCTCATAAATCCTAAGAATGTCAGAAAACTTTACATTTTTCTTGTGCATGTACGGGAATGACAAGGCCCAGTTTTCGCGAGCGCTTCCAAAAGCGACGCCGCCATCCTGAACATTCACTTTCCATTTTTCTTTATATTGCACTTCTGCGATTCGTTGAACCATATTGTTAAATTCAACCACTAAGGCCATGATCCTTTCCGCAATCTTTTCAGGGCCTAGTTTTAATTCTTTTACTAAGCGGTCAACTTTATTGATAAAAAGGACTGGTTTTACTCTCTCTCGTAATGCTTGACGAACTACGGTTTCCGTCTGCGGCATGATACCTTCTACTGCGCAGATCAAGACAACTGTTCCATCGATAGCTCTCATCGCTCTGGTGACGTTACCGCCAAAATCAACGTGGCCGGGAGTGTCGATCAGGTTAATCAAAAATTCTTGATTGTTATATTCGTGCACCATAGAAACGTTCGCCGCATCTACGGTCATCAATCGTTCCTGCTCATCGGCGTGCTGCCAGGTGGCCATACCGCCTTCTAATTGACCAGCGAATTTTGAAGACATCATCCCTGCTGCAGCCATAAGATTATCGGTCATCGCGGTCTTGCCGTGGTGAATGTGCGCACTGGTAGCGATGTTCCGAATGTATTTCGGAGTCTGCGCAATCTTCATTACTTTTTCCGCGAATTTTTCTCCTGCCATTATGAATTTAACCTCTCTGTGTGATTTTTAATTTTTTTTATTATTTTTCTAAAACACATGCACTTCCTGTGCCGTCTTATATGAATGTAATTCCGTAGCCGTAAACCACAAGGCAATTTCCTGCTTCGCTTCTTCCGCATTGCCAGAAGCATGAATTAAATTTTCAATTGCTTTATTCTGCCCGTCTGCATAGGCAAAACTGATATGAGCAAAATCTCCGCGGATAGTTCCCGGCAAAGCGCTTTTCGGTTCGGTTCCGCCTACTAATTTGCGGACATTTTCAACCGCACTAATTCCTTCCAAGCATAATGCCATCACCGGCCCGGTAGTCATGAACTTAAGTAAAACTTGTAAGACTTTTTCGCCGCGGCGAGCAGCGATATCAGAATAATGCTTCTTGCCAAATTCTTGATCGATGACTACCATCTTTGCGCCGACTACTTTCAAGCCTACGTCTTCAAAACGGGAGATTATTCTGCCCATTAATCCGCGCTTGACTGCATCCGGCTTCAGCAAGACTAAGGTTCGTTCGATCATGTTTCAAAATGAAGAGCCAATTACGCTCCCTTGCCTTTCTTCCGTTCTGCTCTAGACGTTTCTGTCCAGCGCACTTTGGCTGGTTTTCGTTTCAGCTTGAGCATGTTCTTCTCGCACTTAGTAGAGCAGAAGTAATCGATCTTTCCAGTAACATAGACCAGCATCTTGCCGGTACCTTTTTCAATTTGTTCTCCGCAAAATGTGCATTTAGCCATGATTCTCACCTGCTTCCGCGACCGCTGTTGCTGCCGCCGCTGCTGCTGCTTCCGCCTCGGCGTGGCCCGCCGCCCATGCGCTGCGCTTCAATCTCTGTTTCCAACAGCACCAGTACATCTCCAGGCCGTATCGGGCCTTTAACGTTTCTGCGTATTGCTTTGTTTTTATCAGGGCCTTCTAGAATTTGGCACATGACCTGGGTCAATTCTCCGCGAGTACCGCCGCGAGCGACAATTTCCTTTACTTCAGCGGCATAGCCTTCGGAAAAGCGCACTTCGCCTTCTATCCTTTCTTCGCCCTCGGTTTTCTTGACAAACCGTTCCTTGCCTTCTTTCATGCCTTCTTTAGCCATGGTTGGTCACCTTACTCCTGGGTCTTAGGAAGAGATTCGATTGCCGATTTTGCGTCTCCCTCTTTAACTACGGCAACGGCAGCAGTTGAGACTGCTAAGCCAGCGGCTGCGCCTAGATCATCTTTCTTAGAAACTCCGAAGCAAGGGATATTTTTTTCCTTCGCTAACAGAGGTAGATGCATGATTATTTCCTTAGGAGTTACGTCCAATGCGTAGACCACTAACTTAGCCTGTCCTTTTTCCAAGGCTTTGGTAGCTTCGTTAGCTCCCTTTCTGATTTTTCCCGACGTGCGGGCAATTTCCACAATTTCCAATACTTTTGCTTCATCAGCCATTTTTTCGACCTCGACTGTTTTTATTTTAATTTTATTTTAATCGAACACGAGAATAACCTTTGTTACCTCGTTGTAACCAGCACAACTCATTGGCATTTTTAACTTAGAATGAGGTTTGTTTATAAAAGTTACGAAAATCCCTGAGGAATTTTCGGAACGCAAGGAAGTTTGCTTCCTGCGCCAAAGAAAAATCGTTGTTTTTCTTCTGGCCCCGAAGGCTTTGCCTTCGTATGGTTTTGTTTATGGAAGAGAAAAAATAGAGAGAAATAATATAAAGAAACCGCCATAATCCAACGGATGTTAAACCGCATCAAACAAAAACTCGAGTCAGCTTTCCCTGGAGCAAAGGTGCAGATCGCTGACACCAGCGCCGGGCATGAAACGCATAACTCTGCCGGAGCGCATCTGGCCGTACTAATAATATACAAAGGCTTTACCGGGAAAAGTTTAGTAGAACAGCATCAGATGGTCTATGCAGCCTTGAAAGAAGAGATGAAAGAACAAGTGCATGCCTTGAAAATTAAAACTCGGACGGAATAAAAAATGAATCAAGAGATGAAAAAAATAATTGAACAAAAGATCAACTCCAGCAAGGTATTTTTATTTATGAAAGGCACTCCGGAAGATCCGCAGTGCGGTTTTTCAGCCCAGGTAGTAAGTATTTTTGAAGAATTAGAAATAGCATTCAAATCATTCGATATACTTTCCGACGAAAGCATCAGACAAGGGATCAAAGAATACGCCAACTGGCCCACTATCCCGCAGCTATACATTAATGGCAAATTCATCGGCGGATGCGATATTATCAGGGAATTAGCTGCTTCTGGAGAATTGCAGGACTTAATTACTAAATAAAAACTGTTCTTCCCTACTCAGAATTCACAAGCTTCTTAAAGTGAAATTGATCTAATTATTCCAAGATGTGCGGCATTGTTGGTTATATCGGTGAAAAAGAGGCAAATGACATTCTTATTGCTGGTTTAGAGAAGCTGGAATATCGGGGATACGATTCTGCCGGAGTAGCAGTTATTTCTAAAAATAACATAATAAACATTAACAAAAAAAAAGGAAGAGTGGAAATACTCAAGAATTTAACTCCTTTACTTGGAACATATGGGATAGGCCATTCGCGTTGGAGCACCCACGGGGTACCTTCCGACAGGAACGCTCATCCTTTCACCGACCAATCCAATCAATTCGCAGTCGTACATAACGGCATCATTGAGAATTATTTAGAATTAAAAGAAGAACTAAGAAACGAGGGAGTTGAATTCTCTTCAGATACTGATTCCGAAGTTATCGTCCATCTGATTGCTAAAAATTATCAGGGAGACCTCAAAGAAGCAGTGTTGAAAATTATCAAAAGGTTGCAAGGAGCATATTCATTCTGCGTCATCAAAGCTGACGGCCATGAGATTATTGGAGCAAGAAATGGCAGCCCTCTAGTAATTGGATTAGGAAAGAAGGAAAATTTTTTCGCCTCCGATGTTTCTGCTATTATTGAACATACTCGCGATGTCATTTATCTCAATGATTTTCAGATCGCCAGAATAACGAAAGAGAATGTTGAAGTGTTTAACTTCCAAGGTGAAGAAGAAGCCTTAGATGTCCGCGAAGTCAACTGGACTTTGGAAAAAGCGCAGAAGCAAGGCTACAAGCATTTCATGCTCAAAGAGATCTTCGAACAGCCAGAGGTGATTAAAGAAACACTCAAAGTACCCATTCATGTACAAAATAATTTCTCACGTATCATCATGGTAGCCTGTGGCACCGCCAGCTATGCCGGCTTAGTGGGAAAATACATCATCGAAGAAGTGGCCAAGATTCACGTCCTATACGAAATCGCTTCCGAGTTCAGGTATAAAGAAAATCTTCTTACCCAAAATGATTTAATCATCGTCATTTCCCAAAGCGGAGAAACTGCCGACACACTTGCTGCAGTACGTCTAGCCAAAGAAAAAGGTGCAAAAACCTTGGGCATCGTTAACGTGGTCGACAGCACCATCGCCAGAGAAGTTGATGAACGTATTTACACCCGAGCTGGACCGGAGATAGGAGTCGCTTCTACTAAAGCCTTCATCTCCCAATTGATCATCATGTACAAACTAGCCTTCCATCTGGCCGGAAAAGAATTCGATGCCAACGGAGTAGTAGAGAAAATAAAAGAAACCCTTGCCAAACACGAAGAGATAAGGACATTAGCGCAGAAATATTACTTGTACCAAAACTTCCTCTACATCGGCAGGAACAGAAATTTTCCTCTGGCCTTAGAAGGAGCATTAAAGCTGAAAGAGATTTCCTACATCCATGCCGAAGCCTATCCGGCAGGAGAATTGAAACATGGACCTATTGCTTTGGTATCTGAAGAGATGCCCACTTTGGCAGTTTGTCCTCGTGATTCTGTCTATGCTAAAACCTTCAGCAACATCGAAGAGATCAAAGCCCGCGAAGGAAAAGTAATTACTATTGCCACAGAGGGCGATCAAGAGATCAAAAGAGTAAGCAACGATGTTATTTATATTCCTAAAGTTGAGGAAATATTATATCCCTTATTGTGCACTATCCCCTTGCAGTTGTTTGCATATTATATTGCGGAATGTAGAGGTTGTGATATCGATCATCCCCGTAACCTTGCCAAAGCGGTGAGTGTTGAATAGATAAACCACTTTTTGATTATATTTTCTACACTTTAGAAATGCTTAAAATATAATTATCAAACCAGCAGGTGATGATAATTGCATTTGAATCAATCGTTAGAAAATATAATAACAGAGGAGTTGGTTTTATCTATTTACCTGGAGAACATCAAAATAATTCTAAGGTAGGACAACAAGTACAGGTCAGTATCGAATCTAAAAATAGCAAAGTTATTTTCTTTAGTCGTTTACGAAAAACGCACAAAATAGGCATCTACATACCGGCAGAAATTGCAAGTTATAATAAGCTGCTTAACCAATTAGCAACTATCACCATCACAGAGGTCGACGGTTTCTTTGCTAAAGTGTCTGATGATGGGATAATCTACATCCCACAGCAAAAAGCTCAAGAGTTAAAACTAAAGCAGAACGAGATTATTTTAATCGAAGGAATTGTTGATAGTATCAACCACAATAGGCTTTGTCAAGTAAAGATAAGAGAGAAGCAAAATACTACAGAATATTTTTGTACGTTTAATAAAGAATTTGGAAAAAAAGAGGGGATATTTTCTATAAAATCTATTGTTTCTAGAAACAAACAAGAGACTAAAAATATGGTTCTGAACATCATCAAAGATTTTAATTACGCGTCTTTAGATAAGAATAAAATTGTTGCCTTTCATGGTAAGAGAGTTCCAATAACAATTAATCTAAACATTCATCTCAAAGAAATAGCTTATTTTTTAGGTTGTTATTTCTCTGATGGAACGAAAAAAGGGAATAGCTGGGGAATTTGCGCATCAACACCGGAGCAAGCAAGATATTTTCTTCAAAGACACAATTTTATAATAGAAAATCCAATTTTAAAAATGGAATTGACGTACACTGATCCACTGGATGAAGATAGTGAAAAATTGAAAGAAAAACTTTCAGAATATTGGCTAGAAAAAGCCAATGTTAATGTTCCAAAAGAAAGGATCTGGATTTACAAAACTGAAACCAAAGATGCTCAAAATAGGAATAAATATGGAGCTCTATCGATAAGAGAACATCGGCAATTAGTTCTTCTTTATTACAATAAATTATTGAACTGTTTAATCGAGGAGATTATTAAAAATGAAAACAAAGAGTTAGCTTTAGATTTTCTTTGTGGAGTTTTGGAAGGAGACGGTGCTCCAAGCGCTAAAGCAAGAGGGCATGTAGTAATCGCTACAAACGAAAAGGAAGCACAAATCTTACAGGAAGTATTCAAAGTGGCAAATTTTCGACACAGGGGATATGACGAAGAAGAGAACAGATGGTATCTTAGAATCGGTTCCCTCGAATTAATCAGAAACATGCCTTATTTGAAAGACAAGCTCTTCCAATATTATCCTAAAAGAAGAAAATTATTACAAGAAAGATTAGCTAATACTGGTTGCGCACAGTTCTTACTGAAAGGAACAAAAACTTCAAATACTGTTATTGGAAAATTGAAAGAAAATGGCATTTTAGAGGGAGATAATGAGTTAACTAAATTTGGAAAAGAAGTTCAGGCAAGTTTGAGAGAGTTCATGGAAAGAGTGTGACAGTGGAGTAAAATTTGAAGTCGAAAGAAATATAAAGTTAAATTCTTTTTTAGTTATTATGGATAATTTAAATACAAAAATTGATGAATATTTTGAAAAATATAATATAAATAATCATGACCAGACCAGTCAGGAGTATTTTTCAGGCGCAGTTAAAATTGCTTTGAATGAATATAAGCTTCCAGTTTCAGAATTTGCAACTGAATTTGAGGTTGCTGATAGTACTGTTGAACGATGGGCAAGCGGGGCAGCCGTTCCGCACCCTAGACTGCAACAAATGATTCTAAATTATATCGCTGAAAGGATTTGAGTTTTCTTTCTAATTCTAAATAAAAAATCCTAATCCTTTCTTCTGGTCATCTCTCTTGATCGAGGTCGTGAAGAGCTGTAAGATGAACGTCCTTCGCTAGATCCGTAAGAACTTCCGCGTGATCCCCCATATGAATCTCGGCGAGAATCTCCGCCGCCGTATCCGCCATGTGAAGAGCCTCTCCCGCCGCCACCATGATGGCTGTCCCGGGAATGATGCCCAAATCTGCGGTTGAATCCACCGGAATCAGGTCTGCTGGCATCAAATGGAACTCGGACAAATTCTGGTAAGGGCAATTCTTCTACTTTAAGTCTGTACCTGTTCAATATCTGAGAAAATTGCTGAAAATCACGTTCAGAAAGTAAGGTAATCGCTTTTCCTTCCTTCCCGGCACGAGCAGTCCTTCCTATTTTATGCACGTACTCCTGCGGATCTTGGGAAAGGTCGTAATTAAAGATGTGAGTTATGTCATCAATATGCAATCCTCTTGCGGCAACAGATGAAGCCACAATCAAATCAATTTTCCCTTTGTTAAAATCACTGATGATGCTCAGGCGTTTACTCTGGCTTAATTTTCCATGGATCGCTTCTGAATCGATACCTTGCTTGTGCAAGTTTTTGGCAACCATGTCTACCGTTGATCTTGCTGAACAGAAAATGATCGCTCTGCCGCGATGTTCTGTCTTCAGCAGATGAACCAGCAAAGAAAATTTCTGCCGGTAATCGACAGTATAATAATATTGTTTTAGCAGATCTTCTTCCACGTATTGTTCTGCTTCGACAGTCTGCGGCTCATGCATGTATCTTTGCCGCAATTTATCGATTTCAGTGGAGATAGTAGCTCCAAAGAGCAAAATCTGTCGATCTCGCGGAGCGGCCTTGAGAACCACTTCCACATCTTCTATGAAGCCCATGTCTACCATCTTATCCGCTTCATCTAAGACAAAAGTGTGCACTTTGGTCACATCTAAAGTGCGCCGATTAAGATGATCAAGAACTCGTCCCGGTGTTCCCACCATAATTTCTGCCCGAGTCAATTCCTGAACTTGCGGCTCTAAAGAAACTCCACCGTAGACGGTGGCGATTCTATATTTTAAATATTTTCCAAACTTGGCTAATTCATGTGAGATCTGCACTGCTAATTCTCTGGTAGGCGCTAAGACTACTGCCTGCAATCCTTTGCCAGGAATAATTTTCTCCAGCAGCGGAATGCCGAAAGCGGCAGTTTTCCCTGAACCGGTTTTAGAGATGCCGATCAAGTCAATCCCTTCCTTGATGATCGGAATAGATTTTACCTGGATCTGAGTTGCTTCGGTTATGCCCAGCTCAGTAAGAGCTTTCACTATTTCTGGCCGTATATTTAATTCTTCAAAATTCATTTTTTTCTCCTGGAAGCCACAAAAACCAGTAAGCATTGATGCTTCGAATTTTGTGATGCAAGAAAAGCATTGCTTCTCTCGGCAAAAATCGCTAACAGTTTGTTAAAACAATTTGAAACAGAATGAGTATAAGACTAATCTGTTTCCGCCTTCCTATATGTTTATTACTAAAAGAGATGTGTTTTATAAAGGTTACTGAGATAATCCTAACCCAACTCTCTCTTCAGCATCTTATGAGCATTATTGATCTCTTTGAATTTCTCCAAGTCCCCGCCTAGATCAGGGTGCTGCTGTTTAGCTAACAATTTATAGCTCTTATTGATGACTTCGATGTCAAAACAATTTTCTTCCACGCCCAGAATCTTCCGCGCTTTCTGTCTTTGAATTTCCACATCTCGGTCTTCTGCGAAATCTGAAATAAATTCTTCTACGGGCTTTTCTTCTTTCAATAAAAGAGCAACTTCTGCTTCGATCACCTTCAAGACCACGTACAAGTTCTGCACAAAAGTAGGAGCAGACTTATAGCTAAAATACATATTTCTGTCATCAAAATACCAGGATGCAGCGGCAGGGCTCTTCATTCGAGCAATTCTCGGCAAGATCACTTCCATATCATCTTCAGTAAGGCCGATCTTCTTTAAAGTAGCAATAATAGTATTTTTGAACTGCAACGCCCGTCTATCATATGAATCCTTAATGATCAACTCGTTAAATTCATGCCCACGTACCGTAATCCGAGCCATTAGCGCCTCCGTTCTCTTCGTGAACCACGCCAATTTCTACCGGATCTGCGCTCATCACGTCGGCCAGGTCGGCGTTCATGCCGTTCTTCACGGCCTGCTTTCTGAATCTCTGCATAATTTTCTTTTTCTGCGGACTGAAATATCTGTTTAAGCAGGGCAGCGACTACCTGTACAGGGGCATTGCTGATCAAAATTTCCTTGGCTAGCGCAGTATATTTTTCTGAGGGCGTTGATTTTAAAATAGTATCCAGCTCTAGTTTTAGGTGCTCTGATTTCATGGCTTTTACTTGTTCAACCGAAGGGATTTCCCGGCGCTGTAATTGACTCCCTATACGTCGCTCCATGAAACGGAACTTTCCTTTTTCTGAAGGAATAACAAAAGTAATGGCAATCCCTTTTTTTCCGGCTCGGCCGGTTCTTCCGGTCCTGTGCACATACAATTCTGAACTTTGCGGCAAGGAATAATTGACCACATGAGTAAGATCAGTCACATCAATACCTCGCGCAGCCACATCAGTCGCGACCAACACGGTAATTTTCTTGATCCGGAAAGACTGCAGAATTTTTTCCCGCTGGTCCTGAGAGATATCCCCATGAATTGCCGCAGCGCTATACCCGGCATTCATCAATTTACGGCTAAGTTCATCTACTTCCGCCCGAGTTTTGCAAAAAACAATCCCATAAAAATCTTTAGTGATATCCAGAACTCTGCGCAAGCATTCAAATCTATCACTAGGCCTGACTTCGTAATAGATGTGTTCTGTCAATCCGGAAGTTTGCTGCTGCTTTTCAATCTCTAAAATGATCGGGTCATGCATGAATTTTCTGGCGATACCGATGATCGGTTTAGGCATAGTCGCAGAAAACAAGAGCATTCTTTTTTTGGCATTAGTGCTTTTTAAAATGATTTCAATATCTTCCAAGAAACCCATGTTAAGCATCTCATCAGCTTCATCTAAGACTGCAAAAGAAACCATCGATATATTCAAACTTTTTCTATCTATCTGATCAATGACTCGACCTGGCGTTCCCACCACGATATCGATCCCCTGGCGTAATCTATCGCGCTGCTCTGAAACAGATGCGCCGCCGTATACGGCCAGAACGCGCAATCGCTTTTTTCCCATCAATGATTCAAATTCTTTGGCTACTTGCAAAGCCAATTCCCGGGTAGGTGTCAGAACGATCGCTTGCACCTGTCCGGCATTTTCCCTGATCTTTTCAATGATAGGCAGCGCAAAACTAGCCGTCTTGCCAGTACCGGTCTGCGACTGCGCGATGATGTCATGCTTGCCTTCCATCAATATAGGAATAGCTTTTCGCTGGATCTCCGTCGGGGCAGTATATCCTTTCTTTTGCAGGGCTTGCAGAGCATTCTCCGACAACCCTAATTTTCTGAAATCTTCCATAAGCATATTTTCTATCATCCTTTTATAAAACTTTGTAAAATTATAACTAAGTGGTGATGAACTTTAATGTATTAAACCACCACCATAATACATAAAAACAATTCTTCACCAAATCCAAAGATGAAATACGCGCACTTAGCAGACCTCCATCTGGGCTCCTGGCGGGAACCGAAGATGCGGGACCTTTCCACCAAAGCATTCCTCACTGCCATAGACCAATGCATTGAAAACCAAGTTGATTTCATTCTTTTCGCCGGAGACATCTTCAACACTTCTCTCCCTTCATTAGACACCCTAAAAATAGTCACCAAAAAAATCAAAGAGCTGAAAGACCAAAACATCCCTTTGTATGTCATCGCCGGTTCGCATGACTTTTCGCCGTCAGGAAAAACGATGATTGACGTTCTGGAAAATGCAGGGCTGCTCAAGAATGTCTGCCGGGGGAAAATCCATCCCGAAACCAAAGAATTACATCTGCAATTTTGTACTGATCCCAAGACCGGAACTAAACTTACCGGCATTCTGGGGCGTAAAGGGCAGCTGGATAAAACATATTATCAAAACCTGCATCTTGCTGATTTGGAGCAGGAATCAGGCTACAAAATATTTATGTTCCACACTACTCTTTCTGAAATGAAACCAAAACACCTGGAAAAGATCGAGTCGCAGCCGGCCTCATTCCTGCCTAAAAACTTCAACTACTATGCCGGCGGCCACATCCATCATCCTACCAAAATAGAACTAGAAGGATATGGCACCTTGACCTACCCCGGCGCATTGTTCCCAAACAATTTTGCAGAAGTGGAAAAATACAGCCATGGCGGATATTACCTTATTACCGTAGAAAATAATTCTCACCATGATAACCAAAAAGTTGAATGGGTACCGCTCAAAGTCATGCAGCATCATGCTCTTACCATCCCTTGCAGCAACAGATCGCCAGAGGTTATAACTTTTGAAATCCTCAACTATTTTGAAAAAGTCAACATACAAGATATCATCATCACTATAAGGCTTAGTGGAACTTTAGCTAAAGGAAAGGTATCGGATATCAATTTCAATCAGATTTTTGCCGAATTGTACCGCAAAGGAGCTTATTTCATCATGAAAAACACCGCCGGCTTGCAGTCAGAAGAATTTGAAGAGATCAAGACTTCAGCTTCCGACCCAGAGACCATGGAAGAAGAGATCATCAAAGAACATCTGCAGCAGAACAAATTATATGATGCCGAAACAGAACTATCACTTACTAAGACCTTATTGAATGCTCTTACTACTTCAAAAAAAGAAGGAGAGACGCTGTCTGATTTTCAGGAAAGAATTATCCAGGAAATAAGTAAAATTCTAAATGTGTAAATTAATCAATCTGTAAGTTAAAAATAAATTTAAAAAAAAGATAAAAAGAAAAGATTTTACTTTTTCTTTCTCATGTACAGCACTACTGCCACAACCACAACTAAGGCTGCGAGGAGAGCTACAATCAATCCGGTGCTCATGCCTTTCTGTTCCATTGCTGGTTCTTCAGCAGGAGCTTCAGCAACTGGTGCTTCGACAACAGCTTCTTCAGCAGGAGCTTCGGCGACTGGAGCAGCTTGTGCGCCTGATTCTTGTCCTATGACAAAATAGCTGAAGTTAGGTGTTTTCGCGTTGTAATGCACGTAAGTGCCGTCATCTTCGCCAACTTGAGTTTGCAGCTTGACCCATTTTACATTTTGGTAATGGTGTAAAGCCACAGCTTCCTTAGTCAACTTTTGCTCTGCAAGCCACGTTTTTTCAACTTTAAACTTGACAGTTGCATCCGTGAATGCGCCTTCTTTTGCTAAAGCCGGGCCTTTGGTAATCTCTACATTCTTGTAAACCTTACCATTGAAGCTGGATACCGAGCTTGGCAATTTATCCTTCTTCGCTACATTTATCCAAGCACCATATACTTTGCTTGGTACGCTGAAGGACACTTCTGTCACCCCGACGACTCCATTCTTCAATGCGACCGAAGCAGTTTCGCCTGCGTTGATGGAAGCCCACACTTTCTTCTCAAATGATCCCTGGACGCCAGTTGATATTCCGCCGCTAGAGCCGCCTGCCCCGCCGCCACCACTGCTGGCTGCAGCGGCAGCTGATGAGGTAAAAGTGACTGAACCAGTGCCTGTATTTCCTACGAAATCGCCGCAAGTGACAGTAGCCGTGTAATCATTTCCTGGCAGCAAGACTAAGGCCTTACTCGTAAAACTAGTAGCTGGACCTGTTAATACACCGCTGCCAGCGCCATTACTGACTGAGAAAGAACAATTAAGCACAGACTCATTGGTAGATACTTTAAGGGTAGCAGCTGTTGAAGTTACACCACTAGATGACGCAGTTACTTTTGGATTAGTCCGGTCAACTGTAAAGTTCCAGAACACGGAATCGTTCCGGTTGTTAATTGTACCGTTACTCATACTATCGTTGGCCATGACCCGAACAGTCTGCCACTCGTTTCCACCAGAGAGCATGGAGAGGTTATACTTTACTGACCATTTACCGGAATCATTAACCGGAGTAAGGTTAAAATCATTTCCAGTACCATTGTCAAACCAGAAGTAAATGGTATGATTTGTGTTATCCGCACTTAGTTCAAATTCCCTACTTGCATTATTAACTATGCCTGGCTCAAGATCATAGGCCGTCGCATTAAAAGAGACATTTTGCATGGTATTCACAGTAAAGTTTTGCCCATATTGAATAGTTGGAGTAGTAGGGCCAGCATTAAGGCCGCTAACATTTACGAAAGGAGCAGTATTATCGATAGTAATATTAGTACTGGTGGCGTTATTAATAATCGTCGTGATGTTTTGAACCGTTACGTTGAGATCATATACTCCATCCAGAAGAAGCCTAGTATCGAAAGAAGTATTTTGGAAGAACACTGCACCAGCCGGATTAGGAGTACCGTTAAACACCGTAGTGTTATACACTTGTTGACCAGTTACTCCAGTTTTATTTACAAACCTAAAAGTAACGTTTTGTATGCTCCAGTTTCCATTGGTCATGTTTGTACGCAGAGTAACGTTTAAATTAGTACTACCTACAAATCTACTG
>JAUYPX010000007.1 GCA_030697505.1 Nanobdellota archaeon
CAGTGCGGGCTTCCAGAAGACTTGTGCGTCTGTGAAGCCATTGCCCGTGAACAGCAAAAGATCACGGTGGCCATAGAGAAGCGAAAATTTGGCAAGAAGTATACGGTCATCAGCGGCATAAAGAAAGAAGCGAATATCAATGAGATATTCAAGGCCTTGAAATCAAAGTTTGCCTGCGGCGGAACGGCCAAGACCGGGCAGATTGAGCTTCAGGGCGATCATAAATCACG
This sequence comes from Nanobdellota archaeon, assembly GCA_030697505.1. GTDB lineage: Archaea > Nanobdellota > Nanobdellia > Woesearchaeales > GW2011-AR9 > JACPIL01. Next base: position 231 of record JAUYPX010000007.1, read on the forward strand.
GATGAAGGCAGCCTTGGTGAATCTGGGTTTCCCGGAAGAAACCATCGAAGTGGCCTAAACTCCATCTGGATCAAGCAGATTCCGATGGTACAATCACCATGGCTCGAAAAGAAATATTCCCTCATGAACTGATCGGAGAAACGATCGAAGTGCTGAGTTCCAAGAATAAAAGCAATCTGGGGATAAAAGGGAAAATTATCGACGAGACCAAGGAAACGATCACAGTTGCGCAGGATAACGGAAAAGAAGTTGTCCTGATGAAACAGATCATCACCTTCAAGCTTATGAAAAGCGGGAAAATGATCTCCGGCGAAGTGATCGCGAGACGGCCGGAAGACCGGCTGAAAGGATAAGCAGATACGCAAGATCAAACAGAAACAGAGAAAACAAAAATGATGAAAGTAAGGAAAGAAGTTTTGGGAATAGCGGCGCCGGAACGCGCCTACGATAGTAAGTACTACGATAAAAACTGCCCTTTTACCGGCGGCTTGGTCGTAAAGAAAGAATTACTGACTGGAAAGGTGATCAAGAAAGATACCAATAAGTCAGCCACTATTGAATGGAATAGGTCATTGTATGTCCCTAAGTATGAGCGATTTGCCTTGAAAAGATCCCGTCTGCGAGTGCATAATCCTCCTTGCCTGGATGCGCAAGTTGGCCAGCAAGTGTTAGTGGCAAGAACCAGACCATTAAGTAAAACTAAACATCATGTCATAATCCAAGTGCTTAACCAAGGTAAGATCGAACATAAGTTCGGCGCAGAAGAGCCGGGAAAGAAAATCGTCAAGAAGAAAGCTGCTGAAGAAGCAGGTGAAGAAGAATGAAAGCACTTAAAAGTCATGTAACACGGGGACTGCCAGTCGAGGCGCGAGTCAATACCTGTGACAACTCTGGCGCAAAAGTGATCAAAATTTTTTCCGTGGTCGGATCAAAGACCGTCAAGGCACGGATCGCGTCCGCAGGAGTGGGCGATTTAGTGATGGCTTCCGTCAAGAAAGGAAAATTAGAGATGAGAAAAACCGTGGTATTGGCAGTCATTGTGCGCCAGCGCAAAGAATATCGTAGAGCAGACGGAACCAGAATAAAATTCGAAGACAATGCGGCGGTAGTATTGAAAGACGAAAAAGGAAACCCTAAAGGAACTATTTTCAAAGGGCCTATCGCCAAAGAAGTCGCAGAGCGATGGCCGGCAGTGGCAAAAGTAGCGAGCATGATCATATAGGGATAACATGGATGCAAAACAGTTTTCAACCAGTTGGAAGGCAAGCAGCCAACCGCGCAAACAGCGCAAGTATAGATACAATGCTCCTCTCCACATACGTCAGAAATTAGTCCACGTCCATTTATCCAAGGATTTACGCCAGAAACAGGGAACGAGAGCGATGCAGGTCCGCAAGGGCGACAAAGTAAAAGTATTGCGCGGCAAGTTCAGGAAGCAAGAAGGAAAAGTAGAACGAGTTGAGTTAAAACGCGAACGCGTTTTTGTAACTGGCATGGATTACACCAAGAAAAATGGAACAAAAATTCCTGTACCGCTTCGCCCATCCAATTTGATGATCGTGGCCTTGGAGATGACCGATAAACGCCGTACAGCAGGAAAAGAAAAACTGCAAAAGAAAGAAAGTAAAACCAAATCAAAATCAGAGGATAAAAAATGAAAAATCACTTAAAACTCATCGCCGCACCAAAAACCTGGTTTGTACGAAGAAAGACCAAAGTATTTACTCTTCGCCCTAGCCCTGGAGCTCACTCACTAGAATATGGGATGCCTCTGGGCTTATTATTGCGGGACGAGTTAAAGCTTGCTTCCACTATGGGAGAAGCTCGAAAGATCGTCAACAGTAAAGAAGTCCTGGTCGATGGAGTAGCACGAAATGACCACCGCTTTATCGTCGGCCTATTTGATGTGCTGTCAGTCCCTAAACTCAAGAAACAATATAGGATGCTTTTGGATAAAAAAGGAAGACTTCACCTGACAGAAATCGCTGCTAAAGAATCTTCAGTCAAACTTGCCAAAATAGTGGGCAAAACCGCTTTGAAAGGCGGAAAAATCCAGTTCAATCTTCACGACGGCCACAATATTATCAGTGATGTAAAAGCACACGTTGGGGATACCTTTGTAGTTTCCCTTCCTTCAATCAAGGTCACTAAGACACTACATGTAAAGAAAGGAGCGGCAGTATTCCTGATCAAAGGAAAACACGCCGGAGATGTGGGTGTATTGAAAGAGATCAAAGGTGTTGAAGCGACATACACCATGGATGGCGCTGATGTAGATACCGCAAAAGAGTACCTTTTTGTGGTCGGAGATAAAGACGCAGAAATAAGCTTAAGATAAAGATAGATTTAGAAAATAAAGATACAACATGAAAACCGCAAACAACCTGATGAAGGAAATTCGCATCGAGAAGATCACTCTCAATATTGGTGCGGGCAAGAATGAAGAGATGCTGAAGAAAGGCCTTAAGCTCTTGAACAAAATCACTTCCACTAAACCAGTCGAAACAAAAACAAGGAAACGTATCCCTGGATGGGGATTGCGTCCGGGCTTGGCTATCGGCTGCAAAGTGACTGTGCGTAAAGATTGCGAGAAACTCTTAAAACGCTTGGTAGCAGCCAAAGATAATATCTTAGAGCAGCGCAACTTTGACAATCAAGGAAATTTTTCCTTTGGGATTCCGGAATATATTGATATCACCGGATTAGATTATGATCCTGAATTGCGGATCATGGGATTGGAAGCGGCAGTGACCTTAGAGCGCCCTGGATTCCGGGTAAGAAAGAGAACATTAAAGACCGCTCCAGTCGGTAAAAATCATCAGATCAGCAAGGAAGAAGCGATTTCCTTTGTTACCAAATTAGGAGTAGAGGTTCAATAATCATGACCACCAGCGATTATAAAAAAGCATTCACGCAACTGGATCATAAACCGGTAAAGAAAGCGAAATTCATCAAATTTAACAGTCCTAAACCGCGATCCTGCGGGATCGCTTTGCGGAAATGCCGCAACTGCGGACGGATGCGGGGGCACATCAACAAATACGGCTTGCATATCTGCCGGCAGTGCTTCCGAGAGATGGGCCCTGAAATTGGGTTCAAAAAATATAGTTAGAATATCGATGAGGTAACAAAAATGTTTAATGATCCATTGGCGGCGGCGTTGGCAAAAATCCTTAACGCAGAAAAAGTAGGGAAGCGTGAAGTACTGATCAAGCCAGCCTCGTCTATCATCAAAAGAGTCTTGAGCATCATGAATGAGCAAGGATATGTGGGCTCTTTTGAAGAGGTAGATGATGGAAAAGGCGGCGTATTGAAAGTAAACCTGCTGGGAAACATCAACAAGTGCGGAGTCATCAAGCCGCGGTTTTCAACTGCCAAACATGAATTTGAGAAGTGGGAGAAGCGATACTTGCCGGCTAAAGATTTTGGCATCATCGTTGTTTCCACCCCGCAAGGATTAGTGACTCATAATTTTGCCAAAGACAGACAGACTGGAGGAAGATTGATTGCCTACTGTTATTGATGGTAACATGATACATCACAAATAAATCATACGATATCAAAGATAAAAAAACTAAACACCATGAAAGACGACCTGACCCGGGAAATTGAACTGAAATCTGGCGTAACTGCTCAGCTGCAAGGCAATATGTTAAAGATCAAAGGCCCGAAGGGAGAGATCATCAGATCTTTCCTGCATCCGAAGATTAACCTATCCATCGAAGGAAATAAAATTGTGCTGTTTGCCCCTAGATCCACTAAAAGAGAAAAAACCATGCTGGGATCTTTCGAATCTCATATTGTAAATATGGTTCAGGGAGTTGTAGAGCCATATGTGTACAGATTAAAGATATGTTCCGGTCACTTTCCGATGAGCGTATCCGTAGCCGGAAATGAAGTGGTGATCAAGAACTTTTTGGGCGAGGCAGTTCCCCGTAAAGTTGAGATCATGAAAGGAGCGGAAGTCAAAGTTACCGGAGAAGAGATTGTGGTGAGCAGTCCTGATGTGGAAGTGGCAGGACAGACTGCAGCGAAAATAGAGACTGCTTGCAAAATCACTAACCGCGATCGAAGAATCTTTCAGGATGGATGTTATATCACCCATAAAGCTGATAAAAGCGTGAGAGCATAACTATGACTAAAGAACAATTACTAAAACTGAGAGAGGACATGAAAAGGCCGAATTTTGTGGTTAAAGAATCAAACTTCTCCCCTCGCGTGAAAGTCCGTTGGAGATTCCCCCGTGGAAGACACTCTAAAGTGCGCCAGATGCACTGTGGCAGGCCGGCCATGCCCAATCCCGGATTCGGAGTGCCGGCAGAAGTGCGGGGATTGCATAAATCCGGTCTAGAGATGGTGGTTGTACGCAATGCAGAAGAATTGCAGATAGTAAACTCAAAGACGCAGGGAGCGATTATTGCAGCTAGCGTCGGCGCCCGGAAGAGATTATCTTTATTAGAGATGGCGCAGCAGAAAAAAATCACGTTATTGAATGTCAAAGATGCAGGCGCTGCCGCGAAAAGATTAGTTTCCGATTTCGAACAGCGAAAAGAACTGCGTAAGAGAAAAGCAGTAGAAGTGAGCAAGAAAGAAGAACAAAAGAAGAAGAAAGCGGAAGAGCTTGCTCAGAAAGAAAAAGAAGAAAAGAAAAAGGCAACTGAAGAAAGTGCTGAAGAAAAGAGCAAGAGAGAACATGATATGATGGAGAAGACTATCACTAAAAAACAATAATAATCTTAAACAGATAAACCATGAATAATAAAAAGAAACTTGCGGCAAAAATTCTGAATGTTTCACCGAAGAAAGTAGTTTTTTCTCCGGAGGCATTGGATGATATCCAGAAAGCGATCACCCGATCAGACATGCGTGGCCTTATTGCCGTAGGAAAAATATCCAAAGCTAAAGTCAACCAGCATTCCCGTGGAGGAGCACGCAAGATCGCTGAGCAGAAGGGTAAAGGAAGACAACGCGGAAAAGGAAGCAGAAAAGGATCTAAGCATTCCATCGTGACCAGAAAGGAAAAATGGATTGTCAGAGTGAGGGCGCAGCGGGAATTATTGAAAGAACTTCGTGATAAGAATTTACTTTCCACCAGCAATTACCGCTTATTATATTCAAAATCAAAGGGAGGATATTTCAGGAACCGTCGTCACATCAAGCTTTATATCACTGAGCACCACCTGATTGAAAGCGGCAGTAAATAAATCATGAAATAATAACCTACCATGGTCAACCGAAAACCACGAACAGTACTGTATCGCAGAAAGCGCGAAAACAAGACTAATTACGCGAAGCGCCTGAAACTATTGCTGTCACACAAAGGACGATTAGTGATCCGCTTTACCAATAAAAGAGTAGTCGCCCAGTTAGTCGAGTTCACCCCTAAAGGAGATAAGGTGTTGGTCGGCGTCGATTCATCTGCTCTTTGTAAGCATGGATGGCCCTATTCCTGTAAGAATGTGCCTGCCTCCTACTTGACTGGATTTCTGTTCGGAAAGAAAGTGGCAGAAAAGAAGTATAAGGGAGAGATGGTTTTTGACACCGGTTTCAAATCCCCTTTACATAAAGGAAAATATTACGCTTTCCTAAAAGGGGCTCTCGACGCCGGGGTCAGCGTTCCGCATGGAGGAAAGGACCTGTTTCCTGATGACAAAAAGATCCAAGGAGCGCACATCCAGGATTACGCAGGAAAAATGAAAAAAGATGCTCATCACCATAAAGCGCAGTTTGCGCAATATTTAAAAAGTAATGCGGCGCCAGAAAATATGAGCTCAGCATTTGCGCAAGTGAAGCAAAAATTAGCGAAATAATCGAAAAAGATCAAAATAAAAGATCAATGTGAAAACAATGGCAGAACACGAATTACCAGGAGCAGAGGACTTAAGTGTCGCAAAGCAGATAGAATCAGTTCCAGCTCCAGAAAGAACCTGGAAACCAAAAACCGCTCTCGGCAGAATGGTACAGGAAGGAGTGATTACCGACATCGATGAAATCTTTAACAAAGGATATCAGATCATGGAAGCGGGCATCGTTGACCAATTGCTTCCTAATATGGAAGAAGACTTATTGTTGATCGGCCAGGCAAAAGGTAAGTTTGGCGGAGGACAACGGCGTATCTTCAAGCAGACCCAGAAGAAGACCAAAGAAGGAAATAAGATTCATTTTAAGGTATGTGCTGTAGTCGGAAACAGAAATGGTTATGTCGGGATAGGGATGGGAAAAAGTAAAGAAACTGTCCCTGCCCGTGATAAAGCCAAACGCGCGGCCAGGCTTAATCTGATCAGGATCAGGCGGGGATGCGGAAGCTGGGAAGCTGGCGCGACTGAACCTAACTCCATCCCTTTTGCGGTAGAAGGCCGCTGCGGATCAGTTCGGATAAAATTGATGCCGGCGCCGCAAGGAAAAGGATTATGCATTGAAAAGGAATGCGCCAAGATTTTGGCTCTGGCTGGAATTAAAGACATCTGGAGTAAAACGAGTGGCCAGACCGGGACTAAGCCAAACTTAATTTCCGCGTTGATGGATGCATTGAAGAAGTTGACAGAAGTGAAAGTGCAGCCGCAACATATCGGAAAACTTGCCGTGGTTGAAGGCAAGATGAAAGAAACTGAAGAGAAAGTAGTAGCGTAAACTGAAAGATGGCTCAAGCTCAACACAAAAGTTCAAAAGGAAAATTGGCGGTCGTGCTAGTCAGAGGAATGGTGAAAGTTGTCCGGCCAGTCAAAGAGACTTTAGCCATGTTAAATCTGCATCGCAAGAATCATTGTGTGGTTATCGACGATACCCCTACTTATAAAGGGATGTTGCTGAGAGTGAAGGATTATGTCACCTGGGGAGAGATTGACGATGCTACTTTTGCAGAATTGGTGCAGAAGCGCGGACAGTTATCTGATGGAAGACAAAAATCGTTAGAAGTGGATGGTAAGAAGTACAAGCGCTATTTCGCCTTGAATCCGCCGCGAAAAGGTTTCGGCCGAAAAGGGATTAAACGATCTTTCAAGATTGGCGGCGCGCTTGGCCCTCGTGGCGAAAAGATAAATGATTTAGTGAAGAGGATGCTGTAATTACGGTGATCTTATGGTAACCTACAAACGCAAGAAAGTCGGCAAATATCGGGGCGGAAGCACGCACGGCGGCGGAGCTCGTAAAAAGCGTCGTGGCGCAGGTTCCCGCGGTGGACGCGGTAATGCTGGTTCCGGGAAGCGAGCAGGCCACATGAAGATGAGGTACGTCAAGGCCGGCCACATCTTGGGCAAACACGGTTTCACTTCAAAAAGTAGAACTATAGTAAAGGCAGTTAATCTTAGTTATTTTACTTCTGATAGAGTTGCCAAATTGGTGAAACAAGGAAAAGCTCATAAAGAAGGAAATGTTTATGCTATCGATTTGGCGGGGTTAGGGTATAATAAATTATTGAGTGCCGGAACTACACCCGTTAAATTAAAACTGACCGTGAAATCATGCAGCGCGGGTGCAGCGGAAAAAGTTGCCGCTGCCGGCGGAGAAGTTATAACTTCCAGTTCCGCGTCAGAAGAAACTGAAGAGCAAGCATAAACATGTCTTTCCTTGACAACATAATCTCAACTCTTCCTGAGGTGAAAGGGCCTAAACAGCGCCTTTCATTCAAAGAGAAGTTGAAATGGACTTTATTGATCCTGTTATTTTTCTTCGTCCTAGGATTTATTCCGTTGTATGGGCTGGGAGAAAACGCGTTACAGCAGTTTGAATTTTTGTCAATTATTTTAGGCGCGTCCTTTGGAAGCATTATTTCTTTAGGCATAGGTCCATTAGTGACCTCATCTATTGTATTACAGTTGCTTGCAGGTACGGGAATGTTGAAGTTAGATTTGACTGCGCCGGAAGGCAAGAAAAAATTTCAAGGCTTGCAGAAGATTTTAGGAATCTTTTTTGTCATCTTTGAAGCAGCTATCTATGTCTTGATGGGCGGATTAGCGCCTTCTGCATCATTGGCAGGAACTTCATTATACGGGCAATTAGAAGCATTGCTCATCTTTCAGTTATTTTTAGGCGGGATCATGATCCTGTTCATGGACGAAGTGGTCAGCAAATGGGGTTTTGGCTCTGGTATAAGTTTATTTATCGCGGCAGGAGTTTCCCAGCAATTGTTTATCCGCATGTTTAACTTCCTTCCTTCACCAACTAATCCGGATATCTCTGCGGGAGCGATACCGGCATTTTTTCAGTCTATTGTCGGCGGAGACGTAACCACCGCAGGCCTGCAGTTAGCAGGAGTCCTTTCTACAGTCTTAGTGTTTGGGATTGCGGTCTATGCTCAGTCCATGAAAGTGGAGATTCCATTATCTTTCGGCAGAGTTCGCGGACAGGGTATCAGATGGCCGCTAAATTTCTTTTATACTTCCAACATTCCAGTCATTTTGATGGCGGCCTTGCTGGCAAACGTGCAACTGTTTGCTACATTATTTGAAAGATGGGGGCATCCGATCTTAGGTACGTTTTCCGGAAATGCTCCGGCGAGCGGGGTGGTGTATTGGTTAAGCGCTCCTAATCTCGTGGGCGCGGTCATTAGGGGAGGATTTACTCCTTCCTTGCTATTGCAAGCGTTAGTCTATACCTTGGCACTAGTCATCGGAGCAGTAGTCTTTAGCATCTTCTGGGTGCAGACTGCCAATATGGATGCCAAGAGCCAAGCGCGGCAGATTCTTGCTTCCGGATTACAGATTCCCGGATTTAGGCGGGATGAACGGGTCTTGGAGATGGTTTTGGAGAGGTATATCTGGCCCTTGACTATTGTCGGCGGGGCAGCGATCGGATTGTTAGCCGCTCTTGCAGATCTAACTGGAGCTTTAGCGAATGGGACCAGCATAGTATTGACCGTGTCAATTATCTATAAGTTATATGAAGAAGTTGCCAAGCAGCACATGATGGATATGCATCCGGCGATGAGAAGATTTATGGAGTAAGGTTTATTAACTCTTTTTGTTTACTTAGCGTTATAAGAAGGTTTTAGTTATGGAACAACAGATGTATGATAATGGTGGATTTACTAGCGGGATATATTGTAAGATAATTAGGCCGGTTAAGATGGAAGGGGTTAAAACATCGATTGATTCTACAGAAACAATAATTGGATCAACTGAGACAATAATTTCTCCTTTGGAAGCGAAAACCGTTATGGGTGGAATTTCACAAGGAGACGAAAATTCGTGGATAGGAAATTATGATTCTGCACCAAGATTGTATGGTTCGGTTTTTTCTCCACTCGAAGAAGGAGTCAGATGCGATCCAGATAGCTGGGCTTCAGATGAAGAAGCCAGAGCGCCTAGCATCTTGGATAGGATTGTTTCTTATATTAACCATTATAAACACAAAAGACCGGTATCTAAACCGGATGAAAAGCAGGCTCCTGCACAAAAGATAGTAAAGCCCGTTCGTGCCAAGGCGGTAGGATCCTACCTATAAAGGCCAATCATATTTCTCCTTTAGAAAAATGGGTTTGATTTTTTAAGTTTATTTGTTCAAAAAAGTCTTAGTAATCATCATTCATTTCTGGTATAATATATTTAGTGTCGTTGATTGTTGCTTCTAAGCCGTAGGACTTATGTTTCATGATGGGTGTTACGGAAACGGAAGCAGTTTTTCCATCCTTACCCCTGCTGCCTATGGTTATATTCATTTCCATGACGTAGTGTCTTGATTTTTCGATGTGTAGATGAATGTTTTTACCTTTGTCCTCAGAAACTTGCACTTTGTAATCCACTCTTGAGATTAAAGTTGCGTGATTAGCAAATTCAAGAAATTTTTGTTCTAATCTTCCTTGTTCTTCGGGAGTTTTCGCTGAACGATAATCAGGTATAAATTTAGCCATATCTTGTTAATCATGAGTTTTTATTTTTAAAAGTTTCGTTACAGAACAGCTTTACTCCACAATCTTTATAAAATAAAGGTGTCCAAAGAATAGTATGAGCTTTTTAGATCCGATCTTAAATCCTGTACTGTTGCCTTTACTGAATAAAAGTCCTATTCTCCTTATTATCTTATTTTCTTTTGTTCTTTCTTTGATTATTACCCTTGTGTATAAATTTATGACCAATCAAGAAGAGATAAAGCGTCTGAAAGAACAACAGAAAGAAACCCAGAAACGCATAAAGGAGCTTCGATCTAATCCTGAAGAAGCGATGAAGCTTCAGAAAGAAGCTATGAAGCCGACCATGGATATGATGAGGCATTCGATCAAGGCAATGCTTATTACGTTAGTTATAGCTGGTTTTACTTTTCCTTGGATGGGCCAGCATTTGACATATGAAGCGATTGGTCCAAATGATGTCTATAGCGTTACTGCTACTTTTGAAAAGGGAGTTACTGGAGATGCAGAATTGATCCTAGATAAAGGCACAGTATTTGATTCATCTGAGGCGAAACAGCCGATCAGCGATCGTGAGGTTACCTGGAGGCTGAAAAGTACAGAAGGGGAGCATACTCTGGCAGTAAAGATCGGAGAGGCTCAACAACAAAAGGAAGTTTTGATAAACACTGATTTTAATTACGAAAGACCAGATACCATCTATAAAGATTCAAATATTGACAAAATAACCATTAATTATGAAAAATTTACCCCCCTTGGAGATTTTACCTTTCCTTTATCTGATTGGCAGCCAGGGTGGTTGGCGATCTATTTGATCTCCTCTATCGTGTTTAGTTTAGGTCTGCGGAAGCTGTTGAAAGTGCATTGAGTAGAAACACCGCCGCCTAGGCCAAGAGGTTTGCGAGGAACTACGATTCGTAAGAAGTAATTATTGTCTGATTTCTTCGAAAATAAAGCGATAATCGTCAAAATAGAAAAATCAGCCGAGCAAACGGCCAAGGCGGTGTTTCTACAGAAACCTTTATAAAACACTGCTCTTCTGAACTTATTGTCCCACGGGGATTAATCTTGAGGCAACTCGGATTGAAGTTGATTCTTCTCTCTTTGTTGACTCATAAAATAGCGAGGTAAAATACAATGCCACGAGGAATGTTTAAATCAGGACGATTACGGAAAATATCAGTGAGAACGCCCGGCTCCAGAGTAGCAGTCCATTATCGCGAGCGCAAGCCGTCCAAGACGTTATGCGGTTCATGCAAGAAGCAATTAGCAGGAGTGCCAAAAGGTATTCCTTCTGTTGTGAAGAATATGCCTAAGTCTGCCAAGAGACCGGAACGGCCATACGGTGGAATGTTCTGCTCCGCCTGTACCAGATTGTTATTGAAACAACAAGCGCGGGGTGCATCACCATGAGTATCTTCGAAGTAGGGCGATTATGCGTCAAGATTGCCGGCAGAGATGCAGGAAGGACCTGTGTCGTAGTTGAAGCAGCAGGTAATGGCTATGTCATCGTTGATGGCGATGTCAGGCGTAAGAAAGTCAATGTCAGGCATCTTGAACCTTTGGATAAGACTGTTAATGTCAAATCTAAAGCAAGTTCTGCAGATGTGAAGAAAGCATTTGAGAAAGAAGGCTTATCCGTCTGGGAGACCAAAGCCAAGAACGCAGCCGAACGGCAGAAGAAGCAGAAAGCAAAAAAAGTTAAAGCTGAAGCGACAAAAGCTGCTAAGCCGAAAAAAGCTAAAGAAGCGCCGCTTGAGGCGTAATTTTATTTTTCTGGTGTGTTAGATGTTTGTAGGTTAAAGAATGTCAGAAACTGTCGATGGCGATGATGGAACAGATTTTCGAGATGGTTCACCTAATTCATATACTCCTACTACAAATTATAACAAAGAAAAAGATCTGGCACGAATTTTAATTGAAGGGACAAAAGTAGTGTATGGCAAGGAAAAGGCTGAGCTATTGAATGCAGAATTTGAAAAGCTAGAGAACCCAAATTATAGAAGAAATGCTGAAGGCTTAACCGCGATTGTAGAACGCGTTTGTAAGAATGAAGAAACAAGAGGTATAGATACAGCAAGCATTGAGTTCAGAGCGTACGCTGCCAGGAATTTTGCTGATTCCCTGCTTAAATCTGAGCAGCAAAGACCAAGCATGTTGAAAGTTGCAGTGAGGGGAACTTTGAATTTAGTAAATAAGACTTGTTGGTATTATCCTTTTGTTGGCGCTTTGCCAGAAATATATCAAGAAAAAATTGCAGAGAAATTAGGAGACGATCCCCTAAATTATTCGTCCTCTAATTGGCTTGCTGAATCACTTACGATAGGAACAATTGCGGGTTATTATGCTTATATTGACGCATTTCAATCTCCAGCTTCCGCTGCTTTTGGAGTAGGACTACTTACGGCTGGTCTTTATTTACTTTTAACTTCTTATAGACGTGAAGAACCTGCTGGTAGTCCTTTTATTACCCTCCCATATTATGCAACTACCCTTTCCACTTTAGCAATTATAGCGGCAGGAAAAGGAATAAAAGATGCAATTACAGGATCGTATTCTTCAGCAGGACATCTCCAACGCAAAGAAGTAGTCAAATTAATTCCAGTCAAACCAATACCACGCGCAGAGACTGGAGAAGAATTATTAAAAAAAGCAGCTGCAAGTTTACAAACACCAGCAATTGTAAATCCTCTTTATGTCAAAGAAGAAGGTCCAGAAGAATATGATGCCGAATTAGAAGATTTTGATCAAAGGTTAGAAGAATCAAAAAGATCAAGAAATATTTAAGCTAATTTAATTCTTCCAAGCTAATTTAAACACCTCTCCCAAATTCAATTCAAAGCACACTACCGGCATCATCAACTGCCAATTAGTTATAACTTGCGGATGTAATTCTCCAATAATGCCTATTTTTTTACCCTGAATGGTAATATCTCCAACTCTGCCAGTAATGAAGTTAGGATACTCGCTTTCTGTAATCGCGCATGTTAATCCCAAGGCTCGGGTCAATGCTTCCAGCACTTGCCTGATCTCGGTGAAGTCAGTTTTGTCATGGCATAACATGACATTGAGGTGTTCTGCTTCAAGAACGCCAGTCTCAGTATTTCCAGGAACGAAAATTCTTCCTATTTCAAAAATATTTTGGGGATATTCATGGTGCTGGTTCTCAGAAAGATTTTTCATCAGGCTGGGCATAAGCGCATTACGCAGATGGTTGTGATCTCCGATAGCGTTCTTGAGAGGAATAGGATTTATGGTGAGATCCATTTTTGTAGTAAGATCCTCTTTGGTAGTCAAATGGAAGTTCTTGACTTCCAATAATTGCATTCCTACTAACAATTCCCGCACTTTCCTGATGAATTTTTCAAAGGCATCTTCTTCGCCGATAGTAGCGACATTGGGGATCTCTTCATGGAAGTTTTCATAGCCATAGGCAATAGCGATGTCTTCTACGAAATCAACTTGGTGAAGGATATCTGCGCGATAAGCGGGAATTAAAACTTGTCCTTTCTCAAATCCATAGCCCATTTTTTCCAATAATTTTACGGCATCTTTTTCTGATAACATTAATCCTAATCTTTTATTTACATATGATAAATCTAATTTCATTTTTGTTGGTGTTAAGTTAGGTGTTGTCCTTACTCCATCAGGATATTCTAGTTTAATGGAATAGATTTCTCCGCCCATATCTGCTAAGGCCGTGACGATCATGTTCAAACAAGTGTTCAGCACTTCGAAGTCAAACCCGGAACATTCAACAAACACATCTCTGGTTTCATCAGTAACCCTTCCAGTTTCATGGGAATTAATTATCGGCGGCATGCTGAGGATTTCTTTCTTATTGTCGATGAAAAAAGGATATTTTTCTTTTCCTTGCAGCAAATGACCATACTCTTTTCCGGCTTTATGTTCTTCCAGAATTTCCAGAGCAGTCATTTCTTTGTTTGCTTCTAGGGGTTTGAATTTTATTTTTGCTGGAGTTTCAGCTTTGTAAGTGATGGGGAAAGTAATCTTTTCCAGGGGATAGATGCCGATGGCGGCTTTCTTCCTATTTCTGCCGTAGGTGACGTGCAATTTCTCTTGGATCTGGATCACTTGCTCTATTTTTTCTTGGTCAAAATGCAATCCTTTGACGATCGAGCAGGCAGTATAAGGCCTAACTACTTTTACAGATGGATCAATGATGACTTTTTGTCCGCTTTCTTTTACTTCATATTTTCGTAATCCTGTTTTAACTCCGATGAAAGAGCTGAAGGCTCTCGCAAATCCTTGCTCGGAAAGCATATCCGGCCGATTAGGAAATACTTCAACATGAATTTCATTATCCTTAATATCCTCGAGGTCTGTTCCTAGCATGCTGATACGGTCTTTGAGCTCTTCGAGAGGCAATACTTTTCCAACCAGTTGTTCAAATACTTTTTTGTTTAAGGTTATGGATGGCATTCTATTTCAACCACAGCTTCATTTCTCTGATCTGTTTCAGATCATTCTTGTTGATATCGCGGATGTCAGTGATATTCCAATACTCAGAGATAATTCTGCCCATGCCCTGTCCCCAGGCTAATACTGGGCAGTCAAATCCTAACAAGGGCTTGACAACTTCCGGGCGAAAGATTCCGGCGCCGCCTAATTCCACCCATTGCCTTCTAACCGGATGGAAGACATCTACTTCCAAACTTGGTTCGGTATAAGGAAAATGCGCAGGTCGCATTCTTACTTTTGAAAATCCCATCTTTTTGTAAAATTGAGTCAGGTATCCTTTGAGGTGCTTGAGATTTGCATTTGGATCAATGACAATTCCTTCGACTTGATAGAATTCAAATAAATGTTTCCAATCTAACGCTTCGTTTCGGAAAACTTTACCGATGGCAAAGAATTTTGCGGGTAAATCTTCTTTCTTTAATTTGGCGATTGTTTGCGCGGAAAGGACAGTGGTGTGAGTTCGCAGCAGGATCTGTTCCGTTTCTTCTTTAGAAAAGGTATATCTCCAGCCTTTGCTTCCGGTGTCTGCCCCGTTTTCATGTACTTCTTTGATTTTTTTCCAGAGTTCAGGGAGTTTGGCTTTTTCATGCAGATAGAAAGTATCTTGCATCTCTCTGGCGGGGTGATCTTGCGGTACGAATAAAGCATCTAAATCCCAAAAAGCAGATTGCACATAATTGCCGGTCATTTCTGTAAATCCTAGCTCCAGCCAGATGGATTTGATATATTCAATAGCTTCATTTTCAAAATGTTTCTTTCCTGCATATTTCTGTGGAACATTGATCTCTACGTCGTAGGCGCGGAATTTGGTCTGCTTCCAACTGCCAGTCTTGAGCATTCCCGTCGTAAGCCGGTTGATTACTTCTTCGGTTAAGTCCATAGATGCTATTTTTTTTCCAAGTTCGGTCAAGGCTGCAGTAGTTTCTTTGACATCTTCTACTTTGAGAAATTCTTTTCTTCTTTTTAGGTCTTCAAAGAGTGCTTTGTCGTTTCCTTGTAGTTTAGTTATTTCGAGCGGGAAATCTTTTTCCAGGAATAATTCTTCGGGTGATTTCTGTTCACGTAATTTTTTCCCTTGCTCGGTAAGTTTGATCTGTAAATGTTCACCCTTAGCAACCTCAATAGCATTTTTCTTTCGTAATAATCCGATACAAGCATTGACTTCTTCTCTGCTGAGCTTGGACTTTTTGGTGATGACATTCAATCCCTTGAATTCTTCTGACAGGGAGTTAAGGAATGATTTTTCCGGCAAGCCTTCTTTCAAATAGAGAACCCCATTCTTGTCCAAGGAAATAACTTTTTTGATAGTAGAAGAAATGGTCAGTAATGCCTTGTTTTCCAGCCACTGCAGGGCGCGCATGACTTCGATCTCCTGCAGTTTGCTTTTCTTGATGATTTGCTGGAAATCTTTTTCCTCCAGAAGCACAGGCAGAACTGCCCGTTCAAAGGGGTGCAGTTTGAGGATGAGTTTTTCTATGTCCATGAAGAGAATTAGAAAGGGAGATTATTTATAAAATCTGCTTTTCAAAAGAACAATGAAAGAAAAAAAGCAATTTACTTCGCATTCCAAACGTGGTCAAACATGTTGTCCATGGCCGATGCAAAGTACGGCGTTTTGACCCAGATCCCTATATCATAGGATGGATGAACTTCCTTATCGTCCAGCATCATGAAGACTAGGTCTTTCCCATCGACAGTCATAAACCGTGAATTAAATTTGCTGCTGTGTTTCAATTCTGCCAATCCCTTGAGGCTGTCCGCAACTTGTTTATTCTCTTTAGTAAGGGGAGCAGCGATCCTGATCTTAACCCCTTTCTTTTTAGCTTTTTCTAAGCTAGCGCGCAAACCTTCTACTTTGCGCAGAAATCCTTTCTCAGTGGTCATGATATTGACTGTTTTCTGCGCATCTTTGATGAGAAGATCTAAATGGTTGTAGAGGTTGTTCCTTCCACGCAGGCAGCTGCTGATGTCAGCAGGATCAACTAAACTTATGCCGTTGTTGTGCAAAGTTTCTAATTCCTGCAACAAGTCTGATCCCTTAATTGAATCCAGGCGTTTTATTTTATCCTGCGACTCGGTATGCATGTTTTTCTTGACCCGATCGACAACTTCAGCTGGAGGAATGGCGATGTATTTGATCGGCTTTCCTAATTTCATGACCACAAATCCTTTCTTTTCCAAGGATTCAAGGACATCATAGCTTCGGGAGCGAGGAACATCAGCGATATCTGACAATTCTCCTGCAGTAGAAACTCCCCTACTTAGTAAAGCAGCCCAGAGTTTGACTTCGTATAGGTTCAAGTCAAAGTACCGGCGCAGCTGACTTAACAACTCCTCTTTTACAATCATTTTAATTTGCCCCTCCTTTTTTCCTTTCCATCAGTGATAATGATTTGCTACTAGCTCATCAGTAAAATAAACTACTATTAAAAGGTTGTGGTTGTACAAAATATAGGGTAGATATTTTGGATGCTTTTCCGACGGAAATAACAATTTTTTTGTAAAAGCTTTTAAATAATGCTAGTATTTTCTACAAAGATGGTAACAGCAAAAGAAGCGCGAGAATCAGCAGAGAAGTATGTGGATGAGTTTGTTAAACCACCCTTTACCGACTATGTTGGAGTTGTTGGTAGCGCGCCAATACGAAATGTATGTTCTCCCAGCAATTTGATAGCAAGAATTCGTAATTTTTATATTGTGGGAGGAAGATTACCTACTAGGCCAGCTAGAGAAGATAACGTAGAGGATTGGTGCTTGATGGTTGGAGTAAAGAGAAAGCTCCCTCGGGATCTTGATCTGCCTTCA